>JAYTXO010000024.1:0-3219 GCA_043742905.1 Microbacteriaceae bacterium
GCGCATCTCAACACCGATGCCAGCGACCAGTTCGAACTCCCACGAGACCGCGTCGTAGTCATGGGATCACAAATCGACCTGTGAGACGCCATGGCCCCACGGCAACACACACGCTTCATCGAACACGGCCTCGAGGGCTCCCGTCTAAATGATTCCTGTTGAGCGGTGGCATGTACTCACGTCGCAGCCATCGTTCGAGCTGGTCGGCTTCGTCGACCCTCGCGCACCTCTGCTACGACAGCTCGCAGCTAGCCGTGGATCGCCGCCGAGATGAAGAGTCCCACGATGGGGTCGGCGGGGGGGAATCCGAGCACCACCCGCATCGCCCCAACAACGACCGCGAGGGATGTGAAGCCGTCCGTGCCGGCATGCATACCAATCAGTCGGTATGTCTCGTCGCTCATCGCCATTTTGCTCTCGAACAACCGAGGCTCTTGCTAGTCGTCCCGATATGCTCCATAAATATGCGTATAGACGCAGTAATGCAGCAAGATGAGGGCGAAACCGACCTTGTGCACATTGATCAAGCGGCCGAGATCTTTGGCATGCTGAGCGACCCGACCCGAATTCGACTGATTGTCGCGATGGACGACCACGGAGAGCTGTCGGTAAATCACCTTGCTGACATCGTCGATAAGAGCCCCGCCGCCGTATCGCAGCACCTCGCCAAACTGCGTTCAGCGCGAATGGTAACCAATCGCAGGCAGGGCACCACGATCTTCTACGCACTGGTCGACGAGCACGCGATCGACCTGGTTCGCAACTCGATCCTCCAAGCCGAACACCCATTCAACTCCTACCCCAGGCACCACAACAACGAGAGCAGCAACTGATGGCCAAGGCAACTGGCGAAACCCACGATCACCCGCACGACCACTCGAACGCGGACGGACCCATGCACGATCACTCTCACGAGCCCGCTGAGGGAGCACAGCACCCCCACCCGCACCCCGCTGATACCCACGGGAACCACGATCACTCTCACGGGGATCACGACCACGGGCCGGGAGGGCACAGTCATCCAACCGGCGTGAAGGGCTTTTTCTTCGGCCTCTTCGTTCCGCATACCCATGACGCCGCCGACTCGATCGATGATGCAATGGAAGCAAGCGTCGAAGGGATCCGCGCGCTCAAGATCAGCCTCTTTGTGTTGCTCGGCACGACAATCCTGCAGTTCGCCGTCGTGCTCATCAGCGGGTCTGCCGCACTGCTCGCGGACACGATCCATAACTTCTCAGACGCTCTCACCGCTGTACCCCTCTGGATCGCCTTCATACTGGGTCGCCGGATTGCGACCCGCCGTTACACCTTCGGCTACGGGCGCGCCGAGGACCTCGCCGGCTTGTTCATCGTCGCAGTTGTCCTGGCATCTGCCCTTGTTGCAGGCTGGCAATCGATCGAGCGTCTGACTAACCCGCAGCCACTTCACAATGTCGGCTGGGTGATCGCCGCGGGCGTGATCGGCTTTATCGGAAACGAAGCCGTCGCGATCTACCGAATCCGTGTCGGCCAACGCATCGGCTCCGCAGCGCTCGTCGCAGACGGTGTGCACGCCCGCACAGACGGTTTCACCTCGCTCGCCGTCGTCCTCGGCGGCATCGGCGTGCTCCTGGGATTCCCACTCGCAGATCCGATCGTCGGGATCCTCATCTCGGTCGCCATCCTGATCCTCCTGATCGGCACCGTCCGCAGCATCGGCCGCCGACTGCTGGATGGAATCGAACCAGACCTCGTCGACCGCGCCGAACGAGCCCTGCGCGAAGTAGACGGCGTCGTTGACGTCAACCAGATGCAACTACGTTGAGTCGGCCACCGCCTGCGAGGCGCAGCCGAAATCGTGGTCCCTGACGACGCATGGGCCGGAGCCGAGTCAGTCGTCCACGAAGCCGAGCACCACATGGAACGCGCCATGCCCAACCTCGACCACATGGCCATTTGAATCGGCCTGACTTTCGTTCCGTTCTTCTGGTAAGGATGGAACACGATGAACAGAAGATATTCGCCGGAGATGCGTGAGCGGGCTCTCAGGATGCTCGTGGAGGCCAGACCGGAGCATCCGACGGTGATGGCCGCGATCCGCCATGTCGCTGGGCTGCTTGGGATGAGTCCAGAGACGCTGCGGCTGTGGCAACCTCGCTACGAGGTCGACGCGGGAATGAAGCCCGGCGTCACGACCGAAGCGGCTGCGGAGATCAAGCGGTTGCATAAGAAGGTCTCGGAGTTGCGAAAGGCGAACGAGATCCTCAAGGCTGCGAGCATCTTTTTCGCGAAGGAACTCGACCGCCCCTCGACGAGATGATCCGGTTCATCATTGAATACCGGGATCGTTTCGGGGTCGAGCTCACCTGTCAGGTCCTCCGACCGGCAGTGAGAGGATTCCTGACCTCGCGTGGTTTTCGTGCGGCGACGAGCAGGGCACCATCAGCTCGTCAGCTGCGCGATGACATGCTCGTGCCGGAGGTCGCGCGGTTGCATGCGGAGAACTACGGGGTCTATGGGCGCCGGAAGATGCACGCGCTTCTGCGCCGGCAAGGCTGGGCGATCGGCCGGGATCAAACCAAGCGCCTCATGCGGGAGGCCGGTGTTCGCGGGGTGCGCAAGTCGAAGCGGGTCTTCACGACGAAGTCCGATCCGACGCTGCAGCGACCGACGGATCTCGTCAATCGTCGATTCACCGCCGATGGCCCCCGCCGGCTCTGGGTCTGTGATGTGACCTATGTCGCAACCTGGTCCGGGTTCGCTTACGTCGCGTTCGTCACCGATGTCTACTCGCGTCGCATTGTCGGCTGGAACGTCGCCGCGACACTGCGGGCCGAGATCCTGCCCATGCAGGCTCTCGATATGGCGGCGTGGGACGCGGGCGGAGATCTCACCGGGTTGACGCATCACTCCGACCATGGCTCGAACTATATGGCGATGGTCTACACCGACCGGATCGTCGAACTCGGCGCGGTCCCCTCCACAGGAACTGTCGGCGACAGCTATGACAATGCGATGGCAGAGGCGCTCAACAATCTCCACAAGACGGAGCTGATCCGCCAGCGCGGCCCCTGGCGGACGATCGAGCAAGTCGAACTCGCGACCCTTGAATACGTGTGGTGGTGGAACAACCAGCGACTCCACGGAGAGCTAGACATGCGGACCCCGATCGAGGTCGAGAACGCGTACTACGCTGACCAAGAATCAGGCCAGCCGGCACCCGCCGGACAAGCCTCCCAA
>JAYTXO010000025.1:0-5953 GCA_043742905.1 Microbacteriaceae bacterium
GCTGGCGGCGCGGGAGGGAGGTTCGGGAAGATCGGCGCGAGTACCTCCGCGACCACGGATGCCAGGTCATCCGGTGCCGTCGCGATGTACCAGGCCGTACCGCGACCATGTGCATTGCGGGTGATCGCCGGGTGGCCGTCGAGCATTCCGCCCGAGAAGTGCGCCAGCACCTCGGCCCCCCGCAGGTCGACGATCTCGCCCCACTCACGGGCGACCCCGGCGCCCAGACCGGTCATCGCCAGGGTCGGCAACTTGCCGCCGGTTAGCGACGGGGGTGCGGGCGGTGCAAACTCCTCGATCCGCAGACCGAGCACCTCCTGCAGCGATCCGAGGTAGCCGTCCAGGATCACGTGCAGATTCTCGTCGAGGATTGCCGACTGATAACTCGTGACCAGGTGGCCGCCCCCCGCGACGAAGTCGGCGAGAGACTGGCGGGCCAGTTCGGTCATAACGTGCGTCGCCGGAGCCACGACCAATCGGTATCGCGAGAGGTCGCTCGCGGGAGCGGCGAAGTCGACGAGCACTCCGCGCCGCCAGAGCTCCCGGTACCACCGGAACACGATCGTCAGGTACGACAGTTGCGCCGGGGTCGCCTGCTGCTCGATGGCCCACCAGCTGTCCCAGTCGAACAGGATCGCGACATCCGCCGACCCCCGGGATCCGACCACCGGGGCCAGGCTTTCCAGCTCCGCCCCTAACTCGACGGTCTCGCGGAAGACTCGCGTGTTCTCACCAGCGTGCGGAAGCATCGCGGAGTGGAACTTCTCCGCTCCTGCCAGGGACTGCCGCCACTGGAACTGCATGATGCCGTCCGCTCCGCGCGCCAACGCCTGCAGACTCAGCAGGCGGTGCATGTGTGGCGGCTTGGCCGCGTTGTGCTGGCGCCAGTTCACCGCGCTGGTGGACTGCTCCATCAGGATCCACGGTGCGCCGCCGCCGAGCGAGCGCATCAGGTCGCGGGTCATCGCGGCGAAGGCCGGGGCGGCCGGATCGGCCGGATCGACGTAGTGGTCGTCTGATACGAAATCGAGTTCGTGCGCCCATGCCCAGTAGTCGGCGTGCTTGAAGAAACCCATGAAGTTGGTCGTGACCGGAACCCCTGGGGAGACCTCGCGCAGGATCGCCGCCTCGGCCCGATAGACGCCGAGCCAGGCATCCGAGGAGAAGCGGTCGAAATCGAGCGACTGTGTCGGGTTCGGGAAGGTCGGCATCGCGCGCGGCGGCATCACCTCGGCGAACGATCCGTAACCCTGCGACCAGAAGCCGGTGCCCCAGGCCTCGTTCAGTGCCTCGACGCTGCCGTAGCGGTTCTCGAGCCACACCCGGAAGGCGCTGCCCGATTCGTCCGAGTAGTCGTGTGGCACGTGGCAGGCGAGCTCGTTGTTGACGTGCCAGGCTTCCAGGCCTGGGTGATCGCGGTAGCGCTCGGCGATTGCACGCACCAGACGATCGGCATACCGTCGATAGGTCGCCGAACTCGGCGAGTATTGCTGCCGGCTGCCGATGCCGAGCCGAACTCCGTTGGCCGTGATCGGGAGGATGTCCGGGTGCGCCAGCGAGAGCCACGGTGGCGGTGAGGCGGTGGCCGTGGCGAGATCGATCCGGATCCCGCCGGCATGCAGCCGATTCAGGATGTCATCGAGCCACTCGAAGTCGAAGCGGCCGTCCTGAGGCTCCAGCTTCGCCCACGAGAAGACTCCGACCGTTGCGACTGTGACGCCCGCCCGCTGCATGAGCCGAACATCGTCGTCCCAGACCTCTCGCGGCCACTGCTCCGGGTTGTAGTCGCCGCCGTACCAGATTCGTTTCATCCCTTGACGCTCCCTGTTGCTAGACCCGACTGCCAGTACCGCTGCAAGAACAGGAACGCGATGATTAGCGGCAGGATCGAGACGAACGACCCCGTCAGCACCGTGGAGAAAAGCACCTGCGCTCCACCGCCCGCGGAGGCGGTGGCCTGCCACTGCGCGAGACCGACCGTCACCGGAAAGAGCGACGGGGTGTTGAGCATGATGAGCGGCAGAAAATAGTTGTTCCAGGTGGCGACCAGTTGGAACAGCAACACGGTCACGATGCCGGGGGCCAGCAGCCGCAGTCCGATCGTCCCGAAGATCCGGAACTCACCGGCTCCGTCGATGCGTGCTGCCTCAAGCAGGCTGTCATCCACCGACTCGGCCGCATATACCCGCATCAGGTAGACACCGAACGGGCTGACGAAGGAGGGCAGGATGATCGCCCAGACCGAGTCAGTGATGTTGGCGGCCGCGAACAGCAGATAGGTCGGGATGGCCAGTGCCGTCAGCGGCACCATGATCGACCCGAGGATGAGCGCGAACACCGCGCCTCGACCTCGGAACCTGTACTTCGCCAGGGCGTAGCCGCACGTGGTGGCGAGAGCCGCTGCTCCGAGCGCGCCGGTGGCGGCGTACAACACGGTGTTTCCGAGCCATTGCACAAACACGCCGCCCTGGAATGTGAACAGGTTGCCGATGTTCGCGAAGAACTCGAAGGTCCTACCGAAGGCCAGCCCAAAGGTAGTGAACAGGTCGCTGTTGTTCTTTGTCGTCGACACGAACAGCCAGATCAGCGGCACGAGGAAGTAGATCATCGTGATCCACACGATGACGGTCAGCACGGTGCTCCGGCGCTTGCTCTGGGGCGTGCGGCGTTTCGGCGCGCGGGTGGAGGCCCCGCGAGATGTCACAGTCGAGGCGGTCATGACTCGCGCTCCGTTCGGGTAGTCGCTCTCTGGACCAAGAACGAGACGATCATGATGACGATTCCGAGGAGGAACGCGATCGCAGCCGCGTAGTTGATCTCCTGGTTTTTGAACGCGAGGTTGTACGCGTAGAGATTGGGAGTGAAGTCGCTGCCGATCGCGTTCGGCGCGATGTTGAACAGCAGGCTCGGTTCGTTGAAGAGCTGAAACGAGCCGATGACCGAGAAGATCACGGTCAGCAGGATCGCCTGACGGATCGCTGGCAACTTGATACTCCAGGCGATGCGGAGTTGGCCGGCACCATCGATCTCGGCAGCTTCATAGAGGTCTTCGGGAATCGAGCGCAAGGCCGCGTACAGAATGATCATGTTGTAGCCGATGAACTCCCAACAGACGATGTTCATCGTCGAACCGAGCACATTGCCGGGTGCAAGCAGATTGGGCGCAGTGAGTCCAAGTCCTCGGAATATCTGCGTGATCAGCCCGAAGTCGGTTCCGTACAGGTAGCCCCACATCAGGGTGGCGACGACACTCGGAACCGCGTAGGGCACGAACACCAACAGCCGGATGAAGTGCCCGCCGCGCACGCGCTTACTGTCGATGGCCAGCGCGAAGAAGATCGACGCCGCGAGCATGATCGGTACCTGAATAAACAGGAACAGTGCGACCCGACCGAGCCCCGCCCAGAAGCTCGAATCCTGCAAAGCGCGCGCGTAGTTGCCGAAACCGGTGAAGATCTCGCCACCGACCAGTTGCGAGGAGAACAGGCTGAGATATGCGGAGTAAGCCAGGGGGGCGATGAACATCGCCGCGAACACCACGAGGAAGGGAATCACCAGAATCCATGCTGCCCGGGTCTCCGCTCCGTGCAGTCGTCGCGACCGTCGACGCGATTCGATCACGCTCATTGCACTTCCTTTCTCGAAGGGGTCGGCCCGGGTTGTGCCCGGGCCGACCGGATGGGGTTACCGAGGAGCTACTTGACGGTGAAGCCCTGCTGCTTGCCGTAGGCCACGACCTTGTCTTGCCACTCGGATAGAGCCGCCTTGAGATCGGTGTGGTCAGCGATGGCCTTGCCCAAAGTGTCTCCGTAGCTGGAACTCACGTAGTCCATGAAAGGCAGCCACTCGAACTTCGGGTCGACGGTGTCTGAGACCCCCGCGAAGAACTCGTTGACCTTCTGGCCACCGTAGAACTCGGGAGCCTGGTTGACGAACTTCGGGTCGGTCAGGGTGCTCTTGGTCACCGGGAAGAGGAACTGCTGGTTGGCTAGTGCCAGAGTCGAGGCGGGGTCGTGATTGATGAACTTCGCCAACTCGTAGGCCGCGATCTGGTTCTTCGTCGTCGACATCACCGCGTCCGTGGATCCCCCCCAGTTACCCGAGACATCTGCCCCCGCGGTGTACTGCGGGATCTTGCCGGCACGCCAGAGGCCACTCGTGGTCTTTGCGGTGCCCTGCAAGAAGACCGGTCCCCACGCGGCAACCAGCCAGCTCGCGTACTTGTTGTTCGCGAGGCCCTGGTAGTAGGCGTCGGTGAAGTCTGGGTCGGTGGCGACCAGGTCTTTATCGGTCAGATTCTGCCAATAGGACACCACCTTCTGATCCGTCGCCGAGTTCAGGTCGATCGAGACCGTCTTCTTGCCGTCGTAACCGAAGGGCTTCGCGCCGGCCTGCCAGAAGAGACCCAGCATCTGCCCGAGATCGTTGCCCGGCAAGTCGGTAATGTACGAGCCGGTCTTGGATTTCACGGCTACCGCCGCGGCGGCGAAATCTGCCCAGGTGGCGGGTGCGCCATCGATTCCGGACTTCTTGAAGATGTCGTCCCGGTAGAGGGTGCCGAGTGGTCCCGAGTCCTGCGGGACCGACCAGACCGCTCCGTTGACGGCGACCTGATTCCAGACCCAGTCAACGTAGTCCTTCTTCAGATCTGCGGCACCGTAGGCCGTCAGGTCGAGCAGACTCTTCGTCTGGACGAACGACGGGATGTACTGGAACTCGACCTGTGCGACATCCGGAACACCCTTGCCAGCCTTGAGCGCGGAGCGGAGCTTCGGATAGTGCTGCGAGCCCCCGGTGGTGTTAACCAGATTGACCTTGATCTTCGGGTACTTCTTCTCGAAGAGGTCGACCTCGGTCTGCAGGTTGGGAACCCAACTCCAGAAGGTGAGCGTAGTCGGAGTGCTCATGGCCTTGTCGATCTCCGCCTGCGTGACCGGCTTGGTCGAGGAGGTCGTGCCAGTCGAGGGGGAGCAGCCGGCGAGTGCCAGTGCGGCGACGACCGCGACGGCTCCCAGCATCGTTGCTGTCTTGCGTCCGTTTCTCATGATCTCTTTCGGTAGTGAGGGAGTTCGAGCTACTCGGACGAGTCGCTCGTCGCCTCGAGAACGGCGGCGGACCGCGCCCCGAGGAATATGGATGCGCCCGCATCATGCAGGTCGCCGGAGACCAGATCGCGCACTGGATACGGCGCGACTGCTGATGACGGCGTCGCGGACCAGTTGGAGAGGAAAACGATGGCGCGGCCCGCCGAGATCCCGGACGAGACCGTGACGGTCGCTCCGGCCGTCCATTCCTCGTGCGCGGTCTCTGGCACTAACCACCGGCCGATGCTGCGGCCGAACTCCGCGTTGGGGACGGTCGCGACGTAGCTGACGCGGCCGGTGCCGAACGCGGTCGTCGTGATCGCGGCATCCGCGCCCAGTTCGTTCGGGGCGAAGCGTGCCAGCACGTCGGCGCCGTCGAGCTGCAGGATGTCGGCCCAGCCTGTGCCGGCAGCGCCCGCCTCGAGCTCGAGCCGACTGCCGTCGGCGGCCGAAACCGGCAGCGGCTGATCGAGGTTGCTGAACTCGTCGTAGTGCAGGCCGGCCGGTGCGGCAAGCGGACCCGGAGCGACGCCGGTGCGGGCGCGGGCCAACTCGTCGCCGTAGCCGGTGCGGATCCCGATCACCAGGTGACCGCCAGCGGCGGCGAAGTCGGTCAGCTGGGTCAGCACCGCGTCGTCGGCCACATAGATGGCAGGCGCCACGATGACCGGATATCGCGCCACCAGCTCCGCCACCGGAATCGTCAGGAAACGACGCAGATGTTGCACGCGCACCTGGGCTCCGGCCTCGAACAAGCCTCGATAGAAGGCATCGAAGATGTGCGCGTAGGCATCGTGATCCGGCTCACCGTCGGAGGTCGCCAGCGGCGGAGTGAACTCGAACAGCCACTTCGTGTCGGCGGAGTAGAG
>JAYTXO010000026.1:0-1784 GCA_043742905.1 Microbacteriaceae bacterium
CTACCACGTCGGGGTGTGCACCAACACGCTGTGCGCGGTGCTCGGCGGCGACGCGATCTTCGCGACGCTCAAGGAGCACACCGGCCTGACGCACAACGAGACCAGCGCCGACGGCACGATCAGCCTCGAGCATCTCGAGTGCAACGCGGCGTGCGATTACGCGCCGGTGATGATGGTCAACTGGGAGTTCTACGACAACCAGACGCCGCAGTCCGCGCGCGCCCTCGTCGACGCCCTCCAGGCAGGCAACCCGCCCGCGCCGACCCGCGGCCCGTCGACGCTCTCGACCTTCACACAGATCTCCCGGGTGCTCGCCGGCTTCAACGACGGCCTCGGCCAGCAAGGTCCCACTGCCGGTACGCCGACCCTCGTGGGCCTGGCCCTCGCGAAGGAGCGCGGCGACGTCGCCCCGGCGTACCCCACTTCTGCTGATGCACCTGAGACGGAGAGCTGACGTGGTGTTCACACCCGTGCTGAGCGCGCACTGGGACGAGTCCGACTCGTTCACGATCGAGGGCTACACCCGCAACCGCGGCTACGAGGCGCTGACCAAGGCGCTCGCGATGGCGCCGGACGACCTGATCGCGATGGTCAAGGACTCCGGCCTGCGCGGCCGCGGCGGTGCCGGCTTCCCCACGGGCATGAAGTGGGGCTTCATCCCGCAGGGTCCGGAGGGGCAGGGCGCCAAGCCGCACTACCTGGTGGTCAACGCCGACGAGTCCGAGCCGGGGACCTGCAAGGACACCCCGTTCATGATGGCCAACCCGCACGCACTCGTAGAGGGTGTGGTCATCGCGTCGTACGCGATCCGGGCGAGCCATGCGTTCATCTATGTCCGCGGCGAGATCGTGCACGTCATCCGTCGGGTGCAGGAGGCCGTGGCCCAGGCCTACGCCGCAGGGCACCTCGGGACCGACATCCACGGCAGCGGCTACTCGCTCGACGTGGTCGTGCACGCCGGTGCCGGCGCTTACATCTGCGGTGAGGAGACGGCGCTGCTCGACAGCCTCGAGGGCTACCGCGGCCAGCCACGGCTGCGCCCGCCTTTCCCTGCCACGCATGGGTTGTACGCCTGCCCGACCGTCGTCAACAACGTCGAGTCGATCGCGTCCGTCCCGTCGATCGTGCTCGGTGGCGCGCAGTGGTTCTCCTCCATGGGTACTGAGAAGAGCAAGGGCTACACGCTCTACTCGCTGTCGGGTCACGTGAACATGCCGGGGCAGTACGAGGCGCCGCTCGGCATCACGCTGCGCCAGCTGCTCGACCTCACCGGCGGCATGCGCGCGGGTCGGACGCTGAAGTTCTGGACCCCTGGTGGCTCCTCGACGCCGCTGCTGACGGCCGATCACCTCGACGTGCCACTGGACTACGAGGGCGTCACGGCCGCCGGTTCGATGTTGGGCACCAAGGCCCTGCAGTGCTTCGACGACACGACCTGCGTCATCCGCGCGATCTTGCGCTGGACGGAGTTCTACGCCCACGAGTCGTGCGGCAAGTGCACCCCATGCCGCGAGGGCACCTACTGGATGGTGCAGATTCTCGAGCGGCTGGAGAACGGCACCGGCACCGAGGCGGACATCGTCACGCTGCTTGACACCTGCGACAACATCTTCGGCCGGGCGTTCTGTGCCCTCGCCGACGGCGCGGTGAGCCCGATCGTGAGCGGGGTGAAGTACTTCCGCGAGGAGTTCACCCAGCACCTGACCTCGGGAGGCTGCCCGTTCGACCCGGTGGCCAGCACCGTCTTCTCAGATGTCCCGGCATGACGGCCACGCAGGATGTAG
>JAYTXO010000027.1:0-2092 GCA_043742905.1 Microbacteriaceae bacterium
TGCGAGTTCCGGGCGCGAGCGGAGCGCCCACCTTCTCTGCCACGTGGCGCGCGCTGACCTTGTCGCCAAGACGCTCGATGGCATCAGGGCTCGGACCGATCCAAATCATGCCGGCGTCGATGACGGCGCGGGCGAAGTCAGCGTTCTCGGCAAGGAATCCGTAGCCGGGATGCACGGCGTCCGCGCCCGAGCGACGCGCGATAGAGAGCAGCTTGTCGATGACCAGATACGTCTCGGCGCTGGTCGTGCCGTCGAGGGCATAGGCCTCGTCGGCGAGCTTGACGTGTCGCGCGTCCCGATCCTGGTCGGCGTAGACGGCGACCGAGGCGATTCCGGAGTCTTTGGCGGCGCGGATGACGCGCACCGCGATTTCTCCCCGATTGGCGATCAGGACCTTCGTGATGCGAGCCATGTTGCTCAGCCTATGGGGTGCCAACAGCCGCGAGTTTGTCGGACATCCACAGAAGTCCCCCCGTCACGCTGTTGATGGTCACCAGCGTGCGCAGGGCCAGCAGGGGCACTGTCCGAGTTGCTTCAGCGGTTCCAGAGCCCGGTCCACTCGATGCCCAGAGCGCGCACCAGTTTGCGCAGCAGCGGAACGCTGAGCCCGACGACGGCGTGCGGGTCGCCTTCGATCCTCTCGATGAATCCCGCGCCCTTCGAGTCGATGGTGAACGCGCCGGCCACCTCGAGTGGCTCGCCGGTGGCGATGTACGCATCGATCTCGGCATCCGTGATGTCGCTGGCGAAGTGCACGCGCGCCTCGGCGACGCCGCCGATCGCCCGTCCCACCACGCCGTGGCGGGCGTCGATGAGCCAGTGGCCGGAGTGCAGCAGTCCTGAGCGGCCGCGCTGCGCGTGCCAGCGTTCGCGGGCGGTCTCGGGCAGATGGGGCTTGCCGTATACCTCGCCGTCGAGCTCGAAGGCGGAGTCGCCGCCGAGGACCAGCCCGTCGATCGGGACACCGTCGCCGACGGCCGGATCGAGCACCGCCTCGGCCTTCAGCCGCGCGAGCAACTGGACCATGTCGGCGGCTGTTAGCGGGCCTGCGGCGGCGGCGGCCGCCTCCTCGTCAACTCGCGACGGGATCGTGATCGGCTCGATGCCGACCGCCCGAAGTGTGGCCAGTCTGGCCGGTGACGTCGACGCGAGGTAGAGACGGACGGGTGCTTCGGCTGGTCCTTCGGGGGCCGGGGACATCGCGCGCTCCTATGCTCGAAGAATGGGTGAGATGGCGGGCCGTGAGGTCGAACTCGAGGCTACCAAGATCGCGCACGGTGGGATCTCGGTAGCCCGGCTCGATGGGCGGGTGGTGTTCGTCTCCGACACGATCCCAGGCGAGAAGGTTGTTGCCCGGATCACCGATGACTCCAAGCCGAGCTTCTGGCGCGCAGAGACGATCCGAGTGCTCGAGTCGAGCGTTCACCGGCAGGCGCATGTCTGGGCCGAAGCCTCGGTGGACCGCGACCCCGACGATCGCGCGGGCGGTGCCGAGTTCGGGCACATCGTGCTCGGCCGCCAGCGCGAGCTGAAGGCGCAGGTACTGGCTGAGGGCCTGCAGCGCATGGCCGGCCTCGAGCGGCAGGTCGAGGTGGAGGGGCTGAGTGGTCAGGGTAGCGAGTCCGCGGATGGCGCCGGCTGGCGCACTCGCGTGCGACTGCACGTTGCCGCCGACGGCACCGTGGGACCGTATGCCGCACGCTCGCACCGCGTCATCCCCGTCACCGACCTCCCGCTTGCCACCGACGCGGTGCGCGAGATCGCGCCGTTGCGCGAGAAGATCACCGGGGCCGAAACGGTCGACGTGCTCGCGCCGAGCATCGGCGGCGCACGCCTGATTGTCGGAAAGCAGACCCCGAGCATCGTGCGCGAGCGCGTGGGCGATCGCGAGTTCCGCGTTGATGACGGTGGCTTCTGGCAGGTGCACGCCGGGGCGGCGCTCGCGCTCACCGACGCCGTGCAGCGTGCTATTGATCCCGCCCTCTTCGACCCCCGCGCCGCCAACCTTGACCTCTACGGTGGTGTCGGCCTCCTCGCCGCCGCTGTTGGCGACAAGTTCGGTCGCACTGTGCGCATCACCAGCGTCGAGTCG
>JAYTXO010000028.1:0-2699 GCA_043742905.1 Microbacteriaceae bacterium
GATCCAGCTGACGCTCTACAACTTCCAGAGTTAGGTGCTGAGCCTGTGCAACCTGCTGATCACGATCCTGCCCTCGGTGATGGACATCTTCTTCAACAAACCGATTGTGGCCGACCTCACGGGCGGCGCCGTCAAGCGCTGGGCCGAGTCGGCGCTACGTCAGCCTGCGTTCTTAGCCTGCGACGTCGAAGACGAGCACACCGTCGGGTGCCAGCAGCGGCCCGACGAAGCGCTTGAACTCGGCGTGGACCGGATCAAGGCGATGTGCGCCTCGCCGTCACGCGGCGTGGCGGTGAGGGAGATCAACCTGTCGCGAGCTTCCTGCCGCTCCGGTCCCGAGATCTCGGCGCGGTAGCTGAACAGCACGACGCGCACGATCGCGGCAAAAACTTGCTAGTCGCCCGCAGTGAACCGCTCGACCCCACCTGGGCAAGCTCCGACTGCAGGCGGCGAAGGGGAGAGTCGAAGGCGGGGACCGTCACAGGGCCACACTGTGCTGCCCGGCGGGCAGATCGGATTCGGCGCCCGTGGCATCCACGAACAGCACCGCGACCGGGCTGTCGATCGTGACCGTGCCATGCTCGACGGTCACCCGGATGAGGCCATGGGGCGTCGGGACCGCTCCGGCCACCGAGCCCAGCGCTCCGGGGACGGGGGCAATGCGAGCGCGGGCGTAGCCGGGCTCGGCTGGAGTCACGCCGAGCACGTACCAGACCAGATCGCGGGTGGGCGTGGAGCTCCACCCGTGCACAGGCGTGCCCCAGCCCCAGCACTCGCCGAAGGTGTCGTAGCCATCGTCCAGGAAGACGCTCCAGCGCCGCAGGAGGGCGGGCAACTCGGCCGAACGCCCAGCGGCAGCGACGGCGTCGTGCACCAGGTAGCTGTAGAACGGCTCGGCGAGCACGACTTCGGTCGCGGCATCCCAGTCGATGAGCTGGACGCCACGGGACTGCTCCTCGATCTTGGCCATGTCGTAGCCGCCGTCGTCACCGCCGATCCACGAGCGCACCACAAGGGTGGCCGGATCGGTGATGGCGTCGATGATGCGTGACCAGCGCTCGCGCGGGGCGAGGCCGGACACAATCGCGGTGGCGCCGGCCGCCTGCGAGGCCGGCGCCTGCGGCGCGCCACCGAGAAGGTGATCGATGTACGTCCCGCGAGACTCGTCCCAGAACTGCTCGAAGCCGTCGCGCGCCCTGTCCCAGAGCCCGCGGGCCCATGCGGCATTGCCAGCGTTGCCGACCCACTCCGACAGTTCGGCGAACTCGGCGAGGCCCCGCGCCCAGAGCGAGGTGAGGATCGACGAGGTGCCGGTCGAGAAGACGCTCGCCCAGTCGACGAGGTTCCACTCCGGAACGTCCTCGATGACGCCGCTCGGCCCGACGTACGGCGTGTACCAGCGCAGTACCTTCTCAACGGTCGGCAGAACGGCGAGCAGCTGTTCGCGCTCGCCGTCGTGACGGTACTGGTTGTGCACGCCGTGCACCCAGTGCAGCGCCCAGTCCGGGATGGTGATTCCGCCGTTGACCTCGATCTCACCGACCACGCTCATCGGAAGCATGTGGTCGGACCGCGGCGAATCACCTAGCGAGATGTAGTTGCGAGTCAATCGCCAGTCCTCGTTGGTCGTCAGGTGCACCATTTGGTGCACAACGCCGTCGCCCACCCACGCCCGCTGCTCGCGCGTCGGGCAATCGGTGAACGAGTCGAACGAGTTCAAGGCGACGGTGCGGATACCGGCCGTGTACAGGCGGTCTAACTCGGGGTCGTCGGAACGGAAGAACGCGCCACCGACCGTCGGATAGTGGTACTCGCGCACGCGGAGGGTCCTGAGGGCGACATCGGCGACGGTGCCATCGGATGCTGGAGCATGAATGAGCAGGCTCACGTACCGCAGGCCGTTCACCTCAAGGCCCGAGAAGCTGTCGTTGCCACCCCGGGCGATGTAACGCGCACCGGTGCGCGGAGCCGAGGCGACCACCCCGACCGCGGGCACGTAGGGCAACTCCTGATAGAGCAGGTCGACGACGGTGCCGGCCGGCGCGTCGAGCTCGAGCTCGACGAATCCCGCGACGATACGGCCGAAATCGGCGACCACCAGAGTCGCGCTACCGGCGGGTGCGATGAGAGGCAGCTCGGTTCCGGCGGCGGAGGCAGCGCCGTGAGCGGCCAGCGCCGCAAAGAAGCGGTCGGCCGGATGCTCCGAGCTGTCGTCATCTGGAGCGCTGGCCGCGCTCGACGTTACTGTCGACGGCTCGACCGTCGCGCCGCCAAGTGCGCCGATGCCGCGGGGCAGCAGCGCGCCGTAAGGATCCGTCGGCGGTTGCGAAACCGCGAAGCCGCCCTGGTGACTGACCTTGACCACGGACGCCGCGATCCACCCACTGTCGTCGAAGCCGACTCCTGTCCACCCGGGGTCGAGCTCACGCGCGTCGAAGAGTTCGACCGGTACGCCGTCGATGTCGCCGTGCGGCGCGGAGCCCCACGCCGTCGAGCGGGTGACACGCCAGCTGTCGTCGGAGACCAGCCACGCGGCCGCGTCATCGCCCGACCCGAGCCGTGCCTCGAAAACCATCAGGGCATCCCGCCCCATGACTCCGGCGGCCACTGCGGGCTGCCAGAAGGAGTTGGCAACCCCGTAGTAGGTCACCAGCACAGCGATGCTGTTGACGCCAACTCGGAGGTAGGGCGCCAAGTCG
>JAYTXO010000029.1:0-2412 GCA_043742905.1 Microbacteriaceae bacterium
TGGCCCGGGTGGCGGGGCGCCGACCGGCGTTCCTGCTCGCAACCATCCTGCTCGGCATCTACGGACTGCTCGCAGTCGCATCGCTCGCTTGGGGACTCGGCTCGCCGTCCCTGTCCTTCGGCGAGTCCCTGAGCCTGACGCGCTACGCCGGGGAAGCAGCGGGGCTGGCGATCGCGTTGCTCGTCATCCGCCGGATGCCCGGGCTCCCGAACGGCTACGGACCCTTCTAGCGGGGTCCGCGCGCCGGCCCTCGCTCTCTTCGCATGGACGCTACGGCGGGCGTACGATGGTCGAGTGCCTGTTGTGCGCTGCCCTGAAGGGGAGGACGCTCGTGCCCATCGTCGAAGTCCGGGAGCTCACCAAGATATACGGCAGTGGCGAGACCGCTGTCACCGCGCTCGACCACGTCTCGTTGTCGGTCGAAGCGGGTGAGTTCGTAGCCGTCATGGGCCCGTCCGGCTGCGGCAAGTCCACGCTGCTCAACCTGATCGGCGGGCTGGACACGCCCACGTCCGGCTCCGTGCTGATCGATGGCACCGACATCTCCGGCATGAAAGACGACGTCCTGACCATGCTGCGCCGTCGACGGATCGGCTTCGTGTTCCAGTTCTTCAACCTCATCCCGGTGCTCGACGCTACCGAGAACGCCGCGCTTCCCTTGACGCTTGACGGCAAGGGCGGCGAAGCGAGCAGGCGCGCCCGCGACTGGCTCGGCAAGGTCGGGCTGGCCGACCGCGCACGCAATCGCCCCGACCAGCTCTCCGGCGGTCAGCAGCAGCGAGTGGCGGTGGCGCGGGCGCTGGTGACCGACCCGGCGCTCGTGCTTGCCGACGAGCCCACCGGCAATCTGGACTCCCACTCGGCCGAGGAGATCTCGCAGCTGTTGCAGCAGGCCTCCAACGAGTGGGGTCGCGCCATCGTGATGGTCACGCACGACGCCAAGGTCGCGATGCACGCGGAGCGGATCATCCTGATGCGCGACGGCGCGATCGTCGACGACATCAAGGTCGGTGTGAAAGGCGACCAGGCGGCCGTGCGCGCGGCGATGGAGAAGGCCGGCCTGCTGTGAACGCCGTTCCACTCAAGCTCGCGTGGCGCTACCTGTGGGGGCGCAAGCTGCGGACCGCGCTGACCACGCTCGCCGTCGTCCTGGGCGTCGCCGTGCTCTTTGGCATGAACAGCTTGCTGCCGTCGCTGCTCGCCACCTTTCAGAAGAGCCTTCTGACGGCGTCCGGCAAGGTCGACTTGAGCGTCACGACCCAGGCGGGCGACACGTTCACCTCCGATGTCGTGGCCAAGATCGGCAACGTCACCGGTATCGACGTGGTCTCGGCGTCACTGCACCGAAACGCCGCGCTGCCGTCCGACAAGTTCAGCGTCGGGCAGGTGAGCGTGGCAGGCATCAACCCGGCCTCCGCATCGAAGCTCCACGACTACAAGATCGTGCAGGGCCGCTTCCTGCAGACAGGCGACGGCAACGTCGTCGTGATCCCCAAGGACCTCGCGGCCCAGCTCAAGGTCCATGTGGGGTCGGAGCTGACGCTGCCGTCCTCCGTGGGGACGACGCGCTTCCATGTGATCGGGCTGCTCAATGCCCCGAACGTGCCCGGGGTCGAGGAGATCTACGTGCCGCTCTCCGCGGCGCAGGCGCTGTTCGCCGACAACAGCAATGTGAGCCTGGTGGAGGCGTCGTACAAGACCGGGGCCGACCGGGCGCAGATCGAGGCCACAGTGCAGCGAAAGCTCGGAAGCGCCTACCGTCTCGGCGCGCTGGACTCCGGCTCCACGATCTACTCCAGTCTCCAGGTGGCCCAGTACGTCTTCACCGTATTCGGTCTGTTCGCGCTGGTCATGGGCGGGTTCATCATCCTCAACACGTTCCGGACGGTGGTCTCCGAGCGACGCCACGACATCGGGATGTTGCGCGCCATCGGCGCGTCGCGAGGCGTGATCCTCGGCATGTTCCTGGTCGAGAGCATGATCCAAGGCATCCTCGGAACCGTGCTCGGCATGATCGTCGGCGGCGGGTTCGCCGCCTGGCTCCTGGCGGCCATGGCGCCGCTGTACGAGAACCTGCTGCGCGTGACCATCGGCGGGATCGTCTTCACCACCGGCAACGTCATCCAGTCCGCCGTGCTCGGTGTCGGGATCACGATCGCGAGCGCGCTGCTGCCGGCGCTCGCAGCTTCCCGCATCACCCCGATGGAGGCGCTGCGTCCCGCCGTTGGCGAGGGGGCCGAGAAAGCGACGGGCCGCGGGGCGGTCATCGGCATCTCCGTCGTGCTGCTCTCGATCGTGGCGCTGCTGTCCGGCAACGCCTCGCTGGTCGGGCTCGGGGCGTTCACGTTCCTGCTCGGCATGGTATTCCTGGCGCCCGCATCCATCGCGCCGGTCACCGACTGGGTCGCCGGC
>JAYTXO010000030.1:0-1706 GCA_043742905.1 Microbacteriaceae bacterium
CGTATATTCTTCGCCGGGTATGGACCCCAGGCCAGCACGATCGGAGCCAACCGCGCCGGTCGCCAGATCGCCCGCCAGGTGGTCGCCCTCCTCTCGAACCTCTCGTGACTGCTTTCTCAAATTCTTAGTCGCCGCGTTCGCGAACCGGCAGTCCCGCCTTCTCAAAACGCAAGGAGATTCTTCACGAAAGCGGATGTTTCGCCGCGCTGACTCTCACCCGGTGGCCTATCTCCTGCGTTTCGGTGTCGCGCGGTTACAACGACGGGGCAGGCTGGGATGGCTGTCTCCGTGACCAGTCTTGACACTCTCGAGTCCCGGCTCTCTCGAGTTCCCGGCGAGCACCGAGTGTCGTCCGCGAGCGAGGATAGCCGCGATTGGCACCCTGCTCATCGGACCAGTCGCTCTGGTCTTCCCTCGGTCCGCGCTGCCTTCGCCGCTGGCACTCAGCGCCGCAGGATTGTCGTGGCGGGCAAGGAACCTCGCGGAGGGAGTCGTAACCCCCTCCGCGACGCCTGCGTCCCGCCGCGAGCTGGCGTATCCCCCGCCACGAGCAGCACACGAGCAGCACCTGCGAGGCTGAAGCCCCCTGCGAGGCGGGAGACCTATTCCACCTGCACCGTCGCACCGGAGGTCGCGGTGACCTCGCCGTCCGCGTTCACGGTTATCGAGACATCCGCCCCACCGAGCCGGAGTCCGCTCACCGAAAGCGCTCCGACGATCCCGATAGGCGAAACCCCGAGCACGCCGGAGGATGCGTCTGGCCGCAACCCGAGCGTGCTCGCGAGCACGGAGACCGCCGCGGCGGCCGACCAGGCCTGCGGACGGCATGCGGCGGGGTAGGGAACGGGGGCGCCGAATTCGGTGGCCGAGTCACCGGAGTGGAGTTCGGGCATCCGATAGTCGAAACCGCATGCCGCGGCCAACAGTCCGGCCGAGAGCGACGCCGCTTCGGCGGTGAATCCCTCGCGCGCCAGACCTGCGATCGCAATCGCGGTGTCGTGGGTCCAGACGCTACCGCCGTGGTAGCTCAGCGGCCAGTAGCCGGAGGAATCCGTGGACATGGTGCGGAGGCCGAATCCGGAGTTCATCTCTGGCGAAACAAGACGTCGGGCGACCAGGGCGGCTTGGCGCGAATCGAGCAGGCCGGTGCCGAGGAGATGGCCGATATTGCTGGTGACCGTGTCGACCGGCCGCTTGGTGGCGTCGAGCGCGATCGCCGGGAACGCGCCTGCGGGATCGTCGATCCAGAATTTCTCGTGGAACTTCAAGCGCAGCCGGGTAGCCCAGGTGCGCCACTCCGACGCATCGTGCCCGAAGTGTTCGAGCAGGGCGGCCCCGCCGTTTGCCGCCTCGAAGGCATAGGCCTGCACTTCGCACAGTGCGATCGGACCCTCAGCAAGCGTGCCGTCGCGCCACTGAACAGAATCGCCGGAGTCTTTCCAGCCCTGGTTTGCCAGCCCTCGACCGGTGGCGTCGACGTATTCAAGGAGGCCATCCCCGTCTGCATCGCCGTAGTCGCGCATCCACTCCAACGCCGCGACGAGGTGGGGAATCAACACGATCACCTCGGTCTCGGGCAGCCCCCACGTCCACGCGTCGTGAAGAAGGCAGACCCACAGTGCCGTGGCGTCGACAGTCCCGAAGTAGAGCGGAGGAAGCGAGATACCCTCACCAGGGATTTCGAGCACGCCACGACGCAGCTCGTG
>JAYTXO010000031.1:0-12174 GCA_043742905.1 Microbacteriaceae bacterium
GGAAGATCACCGGGGTTGGCACGGTCGCTGGCCCGATCCCATCCAGCGATGGGGAGGCACTAGAACTCTTCGTTCCGGTCAAGGCGAGCGCCGATGCGAAATCGGTGATCGCGCAGGTGCGTACGGCCGTGAAGGACGGAGTTCCCACTGGACTCTCCAGTTACGTCACCGGCCCGGCCGCCTTGGGCGTCGACTTCGGCGCGGCGTTCGGCGGCATCGACGGGATCTTATTGCTAGTCGCCTTGCTTGCCGTGTTCGTGATCCTCCTGGTGGTGTACCGATCGCTGCTGCTGCCGATCCTGGTGCTGCTGACCTCGACCTTCGCGCTCACCGGCAGCATCCTGGTTGTTTACTGGCTGGCCAAGGCGGGCGTGATCACGGTGACCGGGCAGAGCCAGGGGATTCTTTCGATCCTGGCGCTTGGGGCGGCGACCGATTACTCGCTGCTGCTCGTCGCGCGCTTCCGCGAGGCGCTCACACACCACCGCACCTCGTGGGCCGCGATGCGTGTCGCGCTGCGGGCCGCCGTCGAGCCGATCGCGGCCTCGGGGGCCACCGTGATCCTCGGCGTGCTGTGCCTGCTGCTGTCGGGACTGAACTCGAATCGCGGTCTCGGGCCGGTCGCCGCGGTCGCGATCTTCTTCTCCTTGCTGGCCGCGCTCACGGCACTGCCAGCCCTGCTCGTGCTCTGCGGGCGTGCGGCATTCTGGCCGTTCCGCCCCAAATATGTGAAGCCGGTCGACGGAGTCTTGGTGCCCGTGAAGGCCGCGCGATTGTGGGGCGCGGTTGGGCGGCTGATCTCGCGAAGGCCGCGTCCGGTGTGGATCATCTCGGTGCTGCTGCTCGGCGCCGCGTCGCTCGGTCTGCTCCAGTTGCAGGCAAATGGCGTGCCGCAGACCGGTTTGCTCCTCAGCAAATCCGACTCGGTCGACGGGCAGAAGCTGCTGGGGAAGCACTTCGATGCGGGCTCGGGCAGCCCGCTCTACGTGGTCACGAAAGAGGCGGATGCCGTGCGGGTGCTTGCCCTCGCGAAGAAGACCGACCATATCGCGGATGCCGCGGTCTACACCGGTGCGGCGGGCGCATCTGGAGTTGCTGCCCCTGGAGCGCTCACATCGGCGCCGAAGGTCGTGGATGGCACCGTGCTGGTCGAGGCCACGCTCTCCGTGCAGGCGGATTCCGCCGCCGCGGAGAAGGTCGTGACGACGCTTCGCGACGGGTTGCCCGCCATCGACGCCACCGCCAAGGTCGGTGGCGTCACGGCGCTCGCTCTCGACACGAACACAACGGCCACCGCTGATCTGCGGGTGATCATCCCGACCGTGTTGTTTGTCGTGCTGATCGTGCTCATGCTGCTGTTGCGGTCAGTCGTGGCACCGTTGCTGCTTATCGGCACCGTCGTGCTGTCGTACGCCGCCACGCTGGGCGTCTCGGCGCTGGTGTTCAACCACCTGCTGGGCTTTCCGGGAGCCGACCCGTCTGTTCCACTGTTCGGCTTCGTCTTCCTCGTGGCGCTCGGCGTCGACTACAACATCTTCCTGATGACGCGCGTGCGTGAGGAGTCGCTTCAGCTGGGCACCCGTGCGGGCATCGTCCGAGGCGTCGAGGCGACCGGCGGCGTGATCACGGCGGCGGGGATCGTGCTCGCCGCGACTTTCTCGGCGCTGCAGGTGATCCCGATCCTGTTCCTGGTGCAGATCTCGTTCATCGTCGCGTTCGGCGTGCTGCTCGACACCATTCTGGTGCGATCGTTATTGGTCCCTGCGCTGTCATACGACCTCGGCAGAAGAATCTGGTGGCCGTCGAAGCTCGGGCGCGCGGGCGACTAAACAGGGCGAACATGGCCCGTGGCAGACTGCCCGACGGAATCATCAGTGCCCCCGACTGGATTTGAACCAGCGACTTCTTCCTTCGGAGGGAAGCGCTCTATCCGCTGAGCTACGGGGGCCCACCTACTAAGGCAGGATGCGATCTCAGGGTAGCAGGGGCGTGCCATGCTCAATTGGTGCCACTGCGTCGTGAACTCCACTCCAGTATGACCCTGCGGGTCGACCATCCGACGGCGTTCGTGCTCAGCAATGTGGTCGCTAGCGGCGTCCCGACCGAGAGCGAGCGCCTCGTCGTCTCGCTCGACGGGCGTGAGCTTGCGGTGCGGGAGTTTGAGGAGGCTCCGCTGACCCGCCTCCAGCTGTTCGAGGCGGATCCAGGGCTGGTCACGATCGACTATGCGGCAATCGTGCTCGGACGTGCGGCGCCGGTTGCAGTGCATCCGATCGATTCGATCGTCTATCTCCGACCCAGCCGCTACGTGCAGTCGGACGCTCTCACCCCCTTTGCCCGCGAAACCTTCCCTCAGCGTGTCGGTGTTCAGCGAGACGCGGCACGGCTCGTGCGCCAGGTCTCGAGCTGGGTGCACGAACGCCTCGACTACGAGCCCGAAGCGACCTCGCCGACCGGCGGGGCGGTGGAGACCCTCGAGGCCGCGGCCGGCGTGTGCCGCGACTTCGCGCACCTGACCGCCGCCTTGCTCCGCGCGCTCGACGTGCCCGCCCGCCTGGTGTCGGTCTACGCCCCAGCGCTCGATCCGATGGACTTCCACGCGGTGGTCGAAGCCCTCGTCGACGGCCGCTGGGTGGTCGTCGACTCGACCCGGCTCGCCCCGAGGGCCGCGATGGTGCGGATGGCGACCGGACGCGACGCGACCGACACCGCTTTCCTGACGAACACGCTGTCGGACGTCCAGTTGCTGACTTTGCACGTGGATGCCACGGCCGACGCCGTGTTCGCCGACGACCACGAGGAACTCCTGGTCCTCAGCTGAGCGCGCCCAGGGCGGCGGTGATCAGATCGGACGGATCGCCGGGTTCGGCGAAGGCGACCGAGGTCGCGACGAGCCAGTAGTTGCCCTTGAAAACGGTGGCCGTTCCGACGCCCGCGGCGGTGCCGAAATACGCTTCGTCACCGTAGGTGGGCACGAGCGTCCCCTTCGAAACGGCCGCGTTCTTCAGGTTCTCGATGGATGCCGCATCCAGATGCGCAACCGAGATGTCGATGGTGTCGCCGCTGGTCTGGTTACTCCAGCGGCAAGCGATGCCGGCTTTCGTCAGCGCGGTGGCCGCCGCGGAGCCCTTCGCGGGCGTCCAACTGGTCAGCAGACCGAAGTTCGGGTTGAACGCGTAGATGTCGTTGGCGGTGACCAGCGCGCTACAGCCAACCGTCACCGGAGTGGGGCTGGCGGTCGGGGTCGGCGCCGCCGTCGCGGTTGGGGTCACGGACGCCGATGGGGTGCCAATCGCGGACCTGCTCGCCGACGCCGACGCCGACGGCGACGGGGTGGGCACGCATCCGCTAAGAGTGACAAGTGCGACGGCCCCGAGCATGACGGGCACAAGAAAACGGCGAGCGGTAGGCATGCCCCATTGTCACCTGCACCGCCTCGAAGGGTCGCCAGGCGGGGCGAAGAACTGCGGGAATGCCCCAGCAGCGACCCTTCGGCGATGGCGAGGATGGGATCGATAGAGTCGATCTTTGTGAATCCTGCCGAACTGACCGCGACACTGCTCGACGTCGTCCGTGCGACCGTGGGCGAGCGAGCGGCTCAGGTCGACACGGATGACGTCACTCTTGAGCGACCGCGCAACCGCGATCACGGCGATTGGGCCTCCAACGTTGCGCTCAAGCTCGGCAAGCGTCTCGAGCTGAATCCCCGCGACTTCGCGGCGTCGCTCGCGTCCGCTCTCGCCGAGGTCGACGGGATCGCGAAGGCCGAGGTGGCTGGCCCCGGCTTCCTGAACATCACTCTCGATGCGGCTGCCGCCGGTGTGCTCGCGCTGAAGATCGTCGAGGCCGGCGAGCTTTACGGCAGCGGCACCCGCTACGACGGCGTGACGATGAACCTCGAGTTCGTCTCGGCCAACCCGACCGGCCCGCTGCACATCGGCGGAACGCGCTGGGCGGCAGTTGGAGACAGTCTGGCGCGCATCTTCCAGGCGCAAGGCGCCCTGGTGACGCGCGAGTATTACTTCAACGACCATGGCGCACAGATCGACCGTTTCGCGCGCAGCCTGATTGCGGCGTACCGCAGCGAACCGGCGCCCGAAGACGGCTACGGCGGACAGTACATCCTTGACATCGCAGCACGGGTGATCGAGGCATACCCCGGTGACCTGGACTCGCTTCCGCCCGCCGAGCAGCAGGAGACCTTCCGCGCCGTCGGCATCGACCTGATGTTTGGCGACATCAAGGCGAGCCTGCACGACTTCGGCGTCGACTTCGACGTCTTCTTCCATGAGAACGACCTGCACGAGTCGGGTGCTGTCCAGCACGCAGTGGACCGACTGCGTGAACTCGGCCACATATATGAGGCCGATGGTGCGATCTGGCTGCGCACGACGGAGTTCGGCGACGACCGCGACCGCGTCGTCATCCGCAGCAACGGCGAAGCGGCGTACCTCTCCGGCGACCTGGCCTACTACCTCAACAAGCGGGAGCGCGGCTTCGAGCGCAACCTCATCCTGCTCGGCGCCGACCACCACGGTTATGTTCAGCGACTGATGGCGATGACCGCTGCCTTTGGCGACGTGCCCTACGTCAACCTCGAGATCCTCATCGGCCAGCTGGTTAACCTGATGAAGGACGGCGAGCCGGTCAGGATGTCTAAACGCGCCGGCACTGTCGTCACGATGGAGGACCTCGTCGATGTCGTGGGGGTGGACGCCGCCCGATACGCCCTGGTCCGCAGCTCCCTGGACTCGCCGCTCGACATCGACCTCGACCTACTCACCAAGCGCACCAACGACAATCCGGTTTTCTACGTGCAGTACGCGCACGCGCGCATCCAGGCCGTTGCCCGCAACGCGGATTCGGCGGGGGTGCAGCGCGACCGCTTCGACGCCTCGCTGCTGTCGCATGAGACCGAGAGCGCGCTGCTCGGGGTGCTCGCCGACTACCCGCGAGTCCTCCTGCAAGCCGCCGAGTACCGCGAACCGCACCGGATCGCGCGCTACCTCGAGGAGCTGGCCGGCACGTACCACCGCTGGTACGACGCCTGCCGCGTCATTCCGCTCGGTGACGGCGAGGTCGAGGCTGTGCACGAAACCCGCCGCTGGCTCAACGACGCGACGGGCCAGGTGCTTCGCAACGGACTCGGCCTCGTCGGAGTCAGCGCTCCGGAGCGGATGTAGCCGATGATGTCGGCCCGTGTCGAACTCCCGCCTGCCGCCCCGAGAAGGAGACGCCGCGCGTGGCCGTTCGTGACGGTCGCCATCGTGCTTTTGGTGCTCATCGTGGGCTTTTTCGTCGCGGATTCCGCGGCCAAGGCATACGCGCAAGAAAAGATCAGAACGCAGCTCGTCTCGGCCCTCGGGCTGCCGGCCTCCGCGGAGGTCGCCGTGGATCTCGGACCCGGGTCGATCCTGCTCCAGGCGCTGACGGGCAGCGTGAGTGCGGTCGACGTAAGCGTGCCGAAGCTCGCGTTCGGTGAGCTGGTCGGGGCGGCCAGCATCCACGCAACGAAGGTGCCGCTCGACACCTCGAAGCCACTCGGCACGCTGTCGGTCAGTTACGCGGTCACGGAGAAAAATATCGGCGTGCTCGCCAAGAACTTGAGCGGTGTCGGCATCTCCTCGGTGAGTCTGACGGCACCCGAGATCGTCGCGAACGCCTCGTTTGCTTTTGCGGGCACGAAGATCCCGATCACCTTGGGGCTGCAACCATCGGTCAGCGCCGGGCAGCTCGTGTTCACTCCGACCACTGTCAGCGTCTCCGGGCAGAGCTTTACCGCAAAGCAGCTCGCGGCAAGCCCGATCTTCAGCAGCCTGGCGCGCAGGATACTGAAGCAGCAGTCGTTCTGTGTGGCGCAATACCTGCCGAGGGGTTTGACCGCGACGTCCGCAAAGGTCGTCGGTACGAGCCTGGTGCTTAGCTTCTCTGGCGACGGGACGGCCATCGGCGGCGCCGATTTCTCGACAAAGGGGAGTTGCGCATGAGCGCCTTGACCGTGCCTCAGGCCAGCCTCCCGTTCCAGCCGATTCGGACCACGGTCTACTCCGCGGCCGAGCTATTCCACGGGTTTGGGCCCGCGTCACCCGGGTCGTACGCCAAGACGATGGATTTCCGTTCCTACGAGTGGTTCGTACGAACGGGTCGCAGCAACCCGGTTGAGCCGTACGCGGCCATGATGCGTGCGCTGCACGACTCCTCGGTGACGCTCGACGTCGGCTCGGTGATCGCCGACCGTCGAGTCGTGGGGATCATGGGCGGCCACCAACTGTCGCGCGACTCGGCTGCATACCGCAGCGTCGCCTCTCTCGGCCGAGACCTCGCCCGCAGGGACATGCTCGTGTGCACCGGGGGAGGGCCGGGCGCCATGGAGGCGGGACACCTTGGCGCGGCGCTTTCACAGCATCCGGAGGCGCAACTGGAGATGTCAATCGCTGTGCTCGCCGAGATGCCGAGCATGCCGCGGCTCGGTGAAATTGTCGCCGCGGATGGTACGCCGGATCATCGGCTCGTCCGCGTCGCGCAGGACTGGTTCGCCCCCGCATGGGAGCTGAGCCGGGCGATTGTGGCGCCGGTGGTCTCTCTGTCGATCCCGACCTGGCACTACGGCCACGAACCGACCTCGCCGTTCGCGACGCACATAGCCAAGCTTTTCCAAAACAGCATCCGCGAGGATGGACTGCTCACGGTGGCTCGGCAGGGCATCGTCTTTACCCAGGGCAGCGCAGGCACCCTGCACGAGGTATTCCAGGATGCGGAGCAGAACTTCTACTCCACAGGCGCGGAGTTCTTCAGCCCGATGGTCTTTCTCGACTCCGAGTACTGGACGAAGACCCTGCCGGTGCACCAGCTGATTCGCTCGCTGTTCGCGAGCGCTACGCCTGAAGTCAAGAAGCGCTTTGATGAGCTTGTGCTGATAACCGACGACGTCCGCGAGGCGGCAGACCACCTCGACCGCTTCGAGGCGACGCCCTCGCCTCTGGCCGTCGAAGCTCTGGCTGCCGGAGCTCTGACTGTCAAAGGTTCTGCTGCGGAAGGTTCTGCTGCGAAAGGTCCGGCGCGCTGATGGATTGGCGTATCCCCGCGATCCTGCTCATCATCGCCGTGGCGACGGTCATCTTCGTGGTGATCCTGCGATCCAACCGGGCTCGTGACGAGCGCGGACATGCCGAGGCAGAAGCGCGCGGGGAGACCATCCGGAAGACCCCTAATCTGACGGTGCTGTACCTCGTCGTAGGCGCCGCGTTCCTCGTGGCAGGCGCATTCATGCTCCTGAAGCCTTAATCACCGCCGAGCAGGGAATACACTGGGAGAGGCTTCAGGGACCAAGCCAGGTTCGCTCGCCTCACTCTTCGTTGCGACGACCACGTGTCGACGACCACGTGTTGACGACCCACAGTGAGGTCTTGTGACCGCGAATCCTCTCGCGCCCGTCTGGCTGGCCCACCCGGACGACGCGAACGCGCTCGCCGCGACCGTCTGGCCCCGTGGCGCTGTTCGGAGCATGGAGGGCGGCATCCAACTCGCGGGTGTGTCTGCGACGGCGCTTGCCGCCGAGTTCGGCACTCCGCTTTACGTCGTCGACGAGGCTGATGCCCGCGGCCGCGCCGCCGAACTGAAAGCCGCGTTCGACGACGCCTTCGAGTCGGTCGGATCGCACGCCCAGGTCTACTACGCCGGCAAGGCCTTCCTGAGCGTCGAAATCGCCCGCTGGGTGGCTGCGGCCGGGCTCAACATCGACGTCTGCAGCGGGGGAGAGCTGGCCGTTGCCCTGGCCGCCGGCACGGATCCGGCCCGCCTCGGATTCCACGGGAACAACAAGAGCCTCGCCGAGATCGACCGCGGAGTCGAGGTCGGTGTGGGTGCGATCGTTCTCGACAGCGTCGTCGAGATCGAACGTGTCGCCACCGCGGCGGAGCGCCATGGACGCGTCCAGTCCGTGCGACTGCGCATCAACAGCGGTGTACATGCCTCGACTCACGAGTTCCTGGCGACCGCCCACGAAGACCAGAAGTTCGGCGTTCCCCTGGCCGATGCTCCCGCGATCGTCGCGCAGATCCGCTCCCACGCGAGCCTGCACTTCCTGGGTCTGCACTCCCACATCGGCTCGCAGATCTTCGAATCCGAGGGCTTCGCCGAGGCGGCGCGTCGGCTGCTGACCGTGCACGCTGAACTGCTGACAGGCGGCGAGGTGCCCGAACTCAACCTCGGCGGCGGATTCGGCATTGCGTACACCAGCGTCGACGAGGTGACTCCGGTCGAGACGATCGCGCGGGAGCTCGCGCGCGTCGTAGCCGCCGAGTGCGCCGCGCTCGACATTCCGGTGCCCAAGATCGCCGTCGAGCCGGGTCGCTTGGCAATTGGTCCGTCCACGGTCACGCTGTACGAGGTCGGCACGATCAAAGACGTGACCGTCTCGGTGGACGAGGCGCTCGGGGGCGGGACGGCGACCCGCAAGTACGTGAGCGTCGACGGGGGGATGAGCGACAACATCCGCGCCGCCCTTTACCAGGCCGACTTCTCGGTGCGCATCGCCAACCGTTCATCGGATGCCGCCCCCGCTCTGGTGCGCATCGCCGGAAAGCACTGCGAGACGGGTGACATCGTCGTGCGGGCCGACTACCTGCCCGCCGACGTGGAACCCGGCGACCTGGTCGCAGTTCCCGCCACCGGCGCGTACTGCTGGTCGCTCGCCAGCAACTACAACTACCTCGGTCGTCCGGCGGTCGTCGCTGTGCGCGACGGAGCTGCGCGCGTCATCGTGCGGCGCGAGACCGAGGCCGACCTCCTTTCGAGAGACGCAGGCATCGCATGATCGAGTACCGCAACCTTCGAATCGCCCTGCTCGGGGCCGGCGCGGTTGGCGCACAGGTCGCGTCCCTTTTGCTGGAGCACGGCGAGGAGCTCGCTGGCCGTGTCGGTGCCGGCCTTGAGCTGGTCGGTGTCGCGGTTCGCGAACTCGACGCGCCACGCGCCACTGCGATCCCGACGCACCTGCTGACCACCGACGCGCGATCGCTGATCCTCGGCGCCGACATCGTGATCGAGTTACTCGGCGGCATCGAGCCAGCCCGCGAATACTTGATGCTCGCGCTCAACTCGGGCGCCGACGTGATCACCGCCAACAAGGCACTGCTGGCGACGCACGGGCCAGAGCTCTTCGAAGTGGCCGAGCAGGTGGGCGCCCAGCTCTACTACGAGGCCGCGGTCGGCGGAGCGATCCCGATCATCCGTCCTCTGCGCGATTCGCTCGCCGGCGATCGGGTGCACCGCATCCTCGGAATCGTCAACGGAACGACCAATTACATTCTGGATCGCATGGATATTGAGGGCGGCTCCCTCGAAGAAGCGCTCGCCGCCGCGACCGAGCTCGGTTACGCGGAGGCCGATCCGACCGCCGACATCGAGGGCTACGACGCGGCGCAGAAGGCAGCGATCCTGGCCAGTCTGGCTTTTCACACCACCGTGCCGCTCGAGCTGGTGCACCGCGAGGGGATCACCGCGATCACCCACGAGCAGGTCGCGTCTGCCCGCAAGGCTGGCTTCGTGATCAAGCTGCTGGCCGTCTGTGAACGGCTCACTGATCCGGACACCGGGATCGAGGGAGTGAGTGCGCGCGTGCATCCGGCGCTGGTTCCGCTGACTCATCCGCTCGCTGCGGTGCACGGCGCCAACAATGCGGTGTTCCTCGAGGCAGAGGCCGCGGGCAGCCTGATGTTCTACGGAGCAGGCGCCGGGGGCATCCAAACTGCATCCGCCGTGCTCGGCGACGTCGTGTCTGCCGCGCGTCGACACGTGATCGGCGGTCCGGGTGTCGCCGAATCGACGCACGCCGATCTGCCGATCTTGCCGATCTCGAGCGTCGTCACCCGCTACCAGATCACCCTGCAGGTCGCCGATCGCCCGGGCGTGCTCGCCCAGATCGCGACTCTGTTCAGCGCCCACGGCGTCTCGGTAGAGGCCGTGACTCAGTCGGTCGCTCCCGACGGGCACGGCAGCGGTCAGGGCGACGCCGAGGCCACCGCTACCCTGGTGATCGGAACGCATCGAGCCACCGAGGGCGCGCTCGCCGACACGGTTGTGGCCCTGGGCGCGAGCGATGTGGTCACTCGAGTGACGAGCGTTCTGCGCGTTGAAGGCACCGAGTAACGAGGGATACAGGCATATGGCTCACCAGTGGCGCGGGGTTCTGCACGAATATGGGAACCGACTCGACGTGACCGAAGCGACCCCGGTTATCACCCTCGGCGAGGGCGGCACCCCGCTTATCCCGGCCGACGCACTGTCGGCGCGCACTGGCGCAAAGGTCTGGGTCAAATACGAGGGGATGAACCCCACCGGCTCCTTCAAGGACCGCGGCATGACCATGGCCGTCTCCAAGGCCGTCGAGCACGGCGCCAAAGCCGTGATCTGTGCCTCGACCGGCAACACCTCTGCTTCGGCCGCCGCCTATGCGGCGCACGCCGGAATCACCGCGGTGGTGCTCGTGCCCGAGGGCAAGATCGCGATGGGCAAGCTCGCCCAGGCGATCGCGCACAACGCGCAACTCCTGCAGGTGCAGGGCAACTTCGACGACTGCCTCGACATCGCGCGCGAACTCGCGGCAAACTACCCGGTGCACCTGGTCAACTCAGTCAACAACGACCGCATCGAGGGTCAAAAAACCGCGGCGTTCGAAGTCGTCGAGGTGCTCGGCGACGCGCCCGACTTCCACTTCGTTCCGGTCGGCAACGCTGGTAACTACACCGCATATGCGCGTGGCTACGCCGAAGACGCTGCCCGCGGAGCCTCAACCAAGCGCCCGCGCATGTACGGCTTCCAGGCAGCGGGAAGCGCCCCGATCGTCCTCGGCGAGATTGTCAAGAACCCCGACACGATCGCCAGTGCGATCCGGATCGGCAACCCGGCATCCTGGGACCTCGCCCTCGCGGCACGCGAGGAGACGAACGGCTACTTCGGCGCTATCTCGGATGCCGACATCCTGGCCGCATATCGGATCCTGTCCGCAGAGGTGGGCATCTTCGTCGAGCCGGCTTCCGCGATCAGCGTGGCGGGACTGCTCGAGCGCAGCGCTGCCGGCGCGATCCCGAAGGGTTCGACGGTGGTCCTGACGGTCACCGGCCACGGTCTCAAGGACCCGCAGTGGGCGCTCCGCACCGCCGACGGCGGCGAGGTGACCCCGACTGTCGTGCCGATCGACACCGCGGCAATCGCCGACGTGCTCGGGCTCGTTTCTGTTTCGTCGAGCGCCTTATGAGCACCGGCGCCGTGCCGCGCGGGCGCTCGGTGCAGGTGAAGGTCCCGGCCACCACCGCCAACCTCGGCCCCGGATTCGATACCCTCGGCCTCGCGCTGTCGCTGTACGACGAGTTGACCGTGGCCGTCCGCGACGAGCCGGGAGCCCACGTGGAGGTGATCGGCGTCGGTGCTGGCGAGGTGCCGACCGACGAGTCCAACCTCGTGGTGCGTTCGATCGCCTATGCCTTCGAGGCGTACGGCCAGGAGGTGCCAGGGCTCGACGTGATCGCGCGGAACTCGATCCCGCACGGCCGTGGTCTGGGCTCGTCGGGCGCGGCCATAGTTTCCGGCATTATGGCCGCCAAGGGGCTGCTCGACGGTATCGTCGACATCGATTCGCAGGGTCTGCTGGCGCTCGCGACGGCGCTGGAGGGACATCCAGACAACGTCGCGCCCGCCCTCTTTGGTGGCCTCACCATCGCCTGGGTCACCCCCGAGGGCCCACGCCATAAGAAGCTCATAGTGCATCGCGGCGTCTCGCCCCTGGTCGCGGTTCCCGCCACCACGATGTCGACAGCCCTCGCTCGCAGTTTGCAGCCAGAGTCGGTGCCGCACGAGGACGCGATCTTCAACGTGTCGCGCTCCGCCCTCCTGATCGCGGCGCTCATCCAGAGCCCCGAGTTGTTGTTGGCGGCCACCGAAGACAAGCTGCACCAGAGCTACCGTGCGAGCGCGATGCCCGAGACCGACTCCCTGATCCGGATGCTGCGCTCCCACGGCCTCGCCGCCGTCGTCTCGGGTGCCGGCCCCTCGTTGCTCGTGCTTGGCAGCGACCCCGCGCAGCGTCTTGTCGCCGCCGAGTTGATCGCGGAACACGCGGATTCCCCGTGGGAGTGCCTCCTGCTCGCCGTCGACTTCAAGGGTGCTACAGTAATG
>JAYTXO010000032.1:0-17575 GCA_043742905.1 Microbacteriaceae bacterium
ACCCAAGTGTCGTCGTCGATGGTCTTGCGCGCGAACATGCTGCGCAGCGCGCCGCCGAGCGACCACGGGGTACGGGCTGCCGGGGTGCGAGATGCCGAGGAGCCGAATCCAGCCATGCCGGTCAGCCTAGGCGTAGCTGGCGAAGAAGACCGCGATCACCACCACGATCCCGAGGCCAACGATCAACCCGAATGCGAACGGATGCGCCTCCCACCAGCCGATGAGGCGCGGGTAGCGCGCCCGCAGTTGGGCCGTCGTGATGGGCTCGAGAAGGGCGTCGTTGACCACGCCATGCGCGATCAGGTCGTTGGCAAGCTCGGTGAACTGCGCGACCTCCCAAGTCTGACCGCGCAGCCGCAACAGCTTGCTGCCATCGGGACGTGTCAGAAGTAGTTGAGGCGAAGGCGGCGCCGTGCTCCCGGAGATCAGCGACACGATCGTGACGAGTGTCGCCGCATCGGAGGCCGGGAAGCCGCGAGCGGATCCGACCATGTTCGTCACGCGATACTGCCCGCCGCCGAACTCGATTTTGGTGTTGCGGAAGTAGAGCAGCACACCGCCGAAAGTCGCCGCAATGGCGACCACGGACACCACAAGCAGCCAGGGATTCAGCGCAACTTGGAGCAGCGAGATCGCGAGCAGCGGGATCGCAATCCACAGATTCGCTTTGACCGCCCGCGCATAGGCCTGGCGTGACGGGCGCAGCACCGGGGCGGGAACAGAGGGGAAGGCGGCGGCTTCGGCGTCAGTGGTCACAGGCACCATCATGGAGGATGGCTACGTGACCTTCGCTTTCATTCGCCACGGCCAGACCGATTGGAATCGTGACGACAAGCTCCAAGGCTCGAGCGATATTCCCTTGAACGAGATGGGGCGGAGTCAGGCACACGAGACGGCGGAAGCACTCGCGGGCGGCGGGTGGCGGGTGATCGTGAGTTCTCCCCTGCTGCGTGCGCGGGAGACCGCGGAGATAATTGCGGCCGAACTGGCGCTCGAACTCGGGCCGAGCTACCCGAACTTCGTCGAGCGCGACTATGGGCCGCTCGAGGGCGGACCGTCGAGAAGCACCATCGCGCGCTGGCCGAACCGCGACTATCCCGGTGCAGAGCCGCTCGACTCCGTGGTGGCTCGCGGACTGGCCGGTCTGGCGAACGTCGAGGCCGATTTCGCCGATCGCAACGTGGTCATCGTGTGCCACGGGACGATCATCCGGTACACGCTCGCGGCGCTCGCCGGGCATCCAATCGACGGGATCCGCAACGGCTCGATCTCGACCCTGGAGCACGACCGCCGCGGCGACGGCTGGACGGTGCTCACCGTGAATGGTGCGCCGGTGGTGGACACGAGCGAGGTTCGGGTCGGCGAGCCCGACTCGCGCGGCGTCGCCGGCTGACGCTGCGACCGATCGCAAGCGTCGAGTCACTCGCGCACGTGGTCCGGAGCACTATGCGGTCGCGGTCTCGGGCGTCGCGACGCGCTGGCCGACCACCGCGCTGACGCCGTCGTGGCGCATCGAGACGCCGTAGAGAGCATCCGCGATCTCCATGGTGCGCTTCTGGTGAGTGATGATGATCAACTGCGAGCCCTGACGCAGGTCTTCCAGGACGGCAAGCAGACGGCCGAGGTTCGCGTCGTCGAGCGCCGCCTCGATCTCATCCAAGATGTAGAACGGGCTGGGGCGCGCCTTGAAGATCGCGATCAGCAACGCGACGGCGGCCAGCGATCGCTCGCCCCCGCTGAGCAGCGAGAGGCGCTCGATCTTCTTGCCAGCAGGCCTCACCGCGACCTCGATGCCGGTCGTGAGCAGCTCGTCGGGGTTGGTGAGGAAGAGGCTGCCCGTTCCGCCGGGGAACAGCACCGGGAACACTTGATCGAAGGCCACGCGGGTGTCCTCGAAGGCGGCGAAGAAGATGTCCTGCATCTTCTCGTCGATCTCCTCGATGATCGTCAGCAGATCCTTACGGGTTGCCGACAGGTCGGCGAGTTGCGCGGTGAGGAATCTGTGGCGCTGCTCCAGCGCCGCGAACTCCTCGAGTGCGAGCGGGTTGACGCGACCGAGCTGGCCGAGCTTGCGCTCGGCAGATGCCAGGCGGGCCTGCTGCTTCTCCCGGTCGAACGGCGCGGTGCGCGATTCAGGAACGGCGGATACCTGCGCACCTGGATCAGGAGATTCAGACGGCGTGCCGACCGCAGCATCCTGATCGGCGTACGCGGAGGTCAACGCCGAGTCCGTGGGAACCGGCACCTCGGGACCGTATTCCGCGACGAGCACCTCCTCTCCGAGTCCGAGGTCCTCGGCGGCACGCTCGAGCAGGCTCGAGAGGTGCAGCTTCTTCTCGTATGCCTGCATCTCGAGCCCGTGCACGTTGTCGTTGAGCGCCTGGAAGCGGTCGCGGAGTCCGTTCTCGTTTCGCCGGAGCTCGGCGAGTTCCTTGTTCTGTTTGGTGCGCTCGGCCTCGGCGGCGGCGAGGGCGACCCGGGCCTCGGAGACGGAGCGGTCGGCGACATCCAGAACCGCCGGAAGGGCGTCGGTCACCCCGGTCGCCGCGAGCACCTGACGCTGACGGAGCGCCGAAAGACGGGCGGACTCCTCGGCGGCCGCGCGTTCGGCCTCGAGCTGCCTCTGCAGGAGGTCGGCCTGCGCGTGCTGGGCGCGGACACGTTCCCGCGCCGTCTCGAGCTCGATTCGGGCCTGCACCTCGGCGGAGCGCGCGGTCTCGAGCTCGGCCAGCAGAGCATCGCGAGAAGAGACGTCCAGGATCGGGCGCGGCGTCGCGGCGTGATCGTCGCGATCGCCGAGCGCCCGCGCGACCGCCGAATCGGCGAGCTCCACGGCTTCCCTCAGGTGCCGCACCGCCTCCGTCAGGCGCTCGCCTTCGGCGGACGCCCCCTCGAGCTGCGCGCGCGAACGACCCACCGCCTGGCTGCGGTCGGCAAGTCGAGCGTCGAAAGTCTTGAGCGCCACGGCGGCCTGGGCCGCGTCGATCTGCGCCCCGTCGAGCACCTCGCGCTTCTCGGCGAGCGTAGAGCTGCGGCGTTCAATGGCGGTGGTCACCCCGACGAGCTTCGCCTGCGCCGCGTCGCGCTCGGCGACCAGCTCGAGGGTGCTGCGACCGCGACCGGAGCCGCCGCGCAGCACGTACTCGGTGAGCACGTCACCTTCGCGGGTGATGACGCTGAGTCCCTCGACGCCGAGCTTCGAGAGCGCGGGCCAAGCGGCGCGAGCGCCTATGAGATCCGCGACCACCACCGTGCGTGCGAGCAAGCCCCGGATACCCGAAGGCGCCGTCACGAGCGACGCAGCCGCTTCAACCCCGGCCGGCAGCCCGGCGATCGAGGGAGCCTCCACCCCGTCGGCGACGACGATCTCCACCCGACCGGCGTCCGCATCGCGCGCCAGCGCCAGCGCGGAAAGGCCGGCGTCCCGCGAGTCGGCCAGCACGGCATCGGCCAGCGTGCCGAGCGCCGCGGCGATCGCGGCCTCGTAGCCGGCTTTGACCTGAATGTGCTCCGCGACAAGACCCCGGATTCCCCCCGCTGACATGATCGACGCCGACCCGTCCTTCTGGTCGACCGCCATCGAGAGGGCCGAGGTGCGCGCGGCGAGCGCATCGCGCTCGCGCTCGGACGCGTGAAGCGCATCCCGCAGCACCTCCGCCTCGCCCTGCAGCACCCTCACGAGCGCGTCGGCGGCCTCCGCAGCGGCGCCGAGCTCCACATCGGAGCCGCCCTCCTCGACCTCGCTCTCGACCTCCAGCAGAGCCGCCCGGGCCTGCTCGCGGCGCTGCTCAGCAGCCTCGAGCGCGGCGCGCTGACGGTCGAGCTCAGCCAGGGTGGCGGTGCGGCGGGACTCCGCGGAATCCACCTGACCGGTGAGACGACCCTGTTCGAGGTCATGCTGCGAGATGAGGGTGCTCTGGGCGCTGATCTCGTCATCGAGGGAGTCAAGCGAGGCGCGCGCAGTCGCCGTGACGGTACTCGCGCGGCCGAGCAGCGCCTCAACGTCGGCGGCCCCAGCGGCGAGGCGCGTCGCCTCCTCGCGAGCGTCCGCCACCATCCGCGGCGAGATCGTGGTGGCCATGCCGGGCACCTCCGCATGCTGGCTGAGCAACGAGAGTCGCTGATTCGCCAGGGTGAAGAGCGAGCGCAGGTGGTCCTGCACCTGTTCGAGGCCGAAAGCGATCCGACGGGCGGCATCCACTGAATCGCCGGTCATCGTCTGCTCAAGCCGCGCCTGACGGAGCTTGGCCTGATCGAGCTGCTCCTGAAGAACCAGGCGCTCGGTCTTGCGCTCCCCCTCGTTCCGAGTCACGGCGGTGATCGCCGCGCGCAACTCGACAACCTCGTCGGCCAAGAGACGAGCCCGCGCGTCGCGCACGATCGCGGCGATGGTCTGCGCCTCGCGGGCAATCTCGGCCTGGTGACCTAGCGGTTTCAGCTGGCGACGGATCTCACCGGCGAGGTCCGAGAGCCGGGTCAAGTTGGCCTGCATGGCATCGAGCTTGCGGAGGGTCTTCTCTTTGCGACGGCGGTGCTTCAGGATGCCAGCCGCCTCCTCAATAAAGCCGCGGCGTTCCTCAGGGCTCGCGTGCAGCACCTGGTCAAGTTGGCCCTGCCCGACGATGACGTGCATCTCGCGGCCGAGACCAGAATCGCTGAGCAGTTCCTGCACATCCAGCAGGCGGCACTGCTCGCCATTGATCGCGTACTCGCTGCCGCCATTGCGGAACAGCGTGCGGGAGATCGTGACCTCGCTGTACTCGATCGGGAGAGCGCCATCCGCGTTGTCTATCGTCAGCAGCACCTCGGCGCGGCCGAGCGGCCCCTTGGTGGCGGTACCGGCGAAGATGACGTCCTCCATCTTGCCGCCACGGAGAGTCTTGGCCCCTTGCTCCCCCATCACCCACGCGAGCGCGTCGACGACGTTCGACTTACCGGAGCCGTTCGGGCCGACAACTGCGGTGACACCGGGTTCGAAGGCGAAAATGGTCGGTTGAGCGAACGACTTGAAGCCTTTGAGGGTCAGGCTTTTCAAGTACACGCAAACCCTCTTTCCCGGTCACTCAGCCGAGCAGCGGCTGCGATAACGGTACCGGAACGGCGACTACCTGCCCGTCACGGCAGGCGTGCAGTCCTGCCAGGCGCTGCTGGCCTTCAGCTCCTTCGCGAGGGTCTCGATCCTCGCGCCGTAGTCGCCGGCGACCGCCTTGCTGGCGATGGTGTTCGCCTCAGCGAGCTTGGCCGCCTTGCCCTTCTCGGAGTGGAAAGTCTTCAGGTCGGCCTTCAGCTCGGCAGGCAGGGGCCGGATGCCGGTGGCATCTCCCTTGTGACTCTTCAGCCACTTCGCCTTGTCCTCGACGCCCACACCGTAGCCGCCGTCCAGCGCCTTGGTCTTGATGGCTTTCAACGCGGCGCGGCGGTCGCTAGCGGGGGTCTTCGCTCGCGCGGCCTTGAGGTCGGCGCGCATCGCCTTGGGAACGTGGAACCAGGCCGACACCACATATTCGCCGAAGGTGCAACTCGATGCGGCGCTCGCCACCGGAGTGGAACTCGCGGTCGAACTCGCGGTCGAGGTCGAGGTCGAGGTCGCGGCGTTCGCGGCGACGACTCCGCCGAGCACAAGAGCGGCGCCCGCGAAGAGGGAGGTGGTTGTCATCATAAGTTTGTTCATGTCGAAAACTCTGTCCCGCGGGGATTCGGCCCCTGTCAGCGCCGTGTACGGGCTTTGTGAGCTGGGATACCGTCGACTTCGGGCATCCAGGATGTCGCAGCAGCCGTTCTGGGTGAATGAGATCTCGAGGCGATGCCTGCGCAGCCGGTTGACAGGCCGACGGACGGACGGGCCGACGGGCGGCAGCGGAGGGAGGGAAACAGGGAATCAATTCCCGACAGCTCGGCGAAATCCGCTCACTCTTCGGGCATCTGGATGCTGTCGAGCGCCAGGGTGAGCGCAGCGGGGCGATTTACCGGGTGCGAACCCGCTGGCAGAACGCACAGAAATGTGAGCCGCGATTCATGAAGCTCTCACGGACAATCGGACGGCCACATCGCGGGCACGGCTCACCCTGCTGACCGTAGACATTGAGCGAGTGCGAGAAATACCCGGACGCTCCGTTGACGTTCACGTACTGCGCGTCGAAACTGGTTCCGCCCTCTGCGAGCGCGCGGGCGAGCACCAGCCTGGCCTCGGCCAGCAGCGTCGTGGCGCGCGACCTGCTCAGGGTCGCGGTCGGCTGGTCGTAGTGCACACGCGCCGCCCAGAGGGACTCGTCGGCGTAGATGTTCCCGATCCCGCTTATCAGGGTCTGGTCGAGCAGCGCGCGTTTGATCGTGGTCTGCTTGCGTGCCAACGCGCTGAGGAAAGACCGGTCATCGAAGCGCGCATCCATTGGATCGCGCGCGATGTGCGCAACCTGACTCGGCACGCGCTGCGTGGGGTCATCGCTCGTGGTCATCAGGTGATCGAGCGCCATCGAGCCGAAGATCCGCTGGTCTACAAAGTCGACCCGCAACGATCCGCGCTCCGGATGCTCGACCTCGAGCACCACGCGGGTGAGTCGATCGCGCGGAGCCTTGAGCTCGCGCAGGAGCACCTGGCCGCTCATCCCCAAATGGATGACCAGCGCCTCCCCCGTGCGTTTCTCCGGAGTATCTGCCGCTGTGGATCGCTCGAAGCCCGCCATCTCGGGCGCCGACTCCGGAATCTCCGGAGAAACGGACGCCAGGGGAATCCACAGGAACTTGCCGCGGCGCTCGGGCGCAGCCAGCGTCGCGCCTGTCAGCCGCTCGATGAAGTCCTCGGCGGGGCCGTCATGACGGCGCAGCGAGCGCTCATCGAGCACCTCGACCCGGGTCACCGTTGCACCCACGACCGCGGGCTCGAGGCCGGATCGAACGACCTCGACTTCTGGAAGCTCAGGCATCCGACCGACTCAACGGTCGGGGTGCGGCAACTCGGGGTGCGGCAACTCGGGGTGCAGCGGGCCGGACCCCTGCGGGCTCGACCGCCGCGGGCCCGACCGCCGCAGGACGGGCCGCTGTAGGACGGCCCAGGCGGCGAGCGCCGCCGCCATCTCGGCCTGCTTCTTGCTGGAGCCATCGCCCGTTGCCACAGCAGTACCGCCCACAAGCACCGTCGCGTGGAAGCGCTTCGAGTGGTCGGGACCGCTGTCTGTCACCTCGTAGTGCGGAAGACCTTTGCCGTGGCGGGCGGAGAGCTCTTGCAGGCTGGTCTTGGGGTCCATGGCTGCTCCGAAGCGCTCGGGGTCCGCGAGCAGCGGAGCGACAAGACGCAGCACGAGGGCGGTCGCGACATCCGGACCCATGGACAGGTAGGCGGCGCCGATCACCGCCTCGACGCAGTCCGCCAGGATCGACGACTTTTCGCGCCCACCCGTCAGAATCTCGCCCCGGCCGAGCAGGATGTGCGAGCCCAGATCGATGCCGACCGCGATCTCGGCCAGCGCAACGGTCGAAACCAGGCTGGCACGGCGCTTCGCCAAGTCGCCCTCGTCGAGGGTGGGGTTCTCGGTGTACAACATGACAGTGACGGCCTGCCCGAGGATGGAGTCGCCGAGAAACTCGAGGCGCTCGTTGTGGGCGAGACCACCGTTCTCGTAAGCGTACGAACGGTGGGTCAGGGCGAGCTGCAATAGCTCGGCATCGATCTCCACACCGAGGGCCGTCGACAATTCTGAGCGGTCGGCGGTATCACCGACGGCAGATTTGCCACCGGCAGAAGAACCCGAAGAGGACGTGGCCGTAGCCGAAGTCGACTAGACGTCCGCGACCTTGCGGCCCTTGTACTCCAGGTACAGGGGCGTACCGGTCGAGTCCTCGACGACCTTCGCGCGATGCGGGAGGGAGTAGACGGTCTTGCCGTTCTCGATCGTCTTGACGAGCTGGACGGGCGTCGCCTTCCACTGCGAGCGGCGGGCGTGCGTGTTGCTGCGCGACTGCTTGCGCTTGGGAACGGCCATGACTGTCTCTTCTCTGTTTTCAGGCGTGATGCGGGGCGCTGACTTTTCGGTGGCTCAGGCGCCTGGCTGCTGGGTGTCTTTGGTGAAGTCCTGAAGCGCTGCCCACCGGGGGTCGAGCACCTCACGCGGCGTCTGATCCGGCTCGTCCGCCAGTTTCGAGCCCGTTTCCGGATCGAGACCAGGGCAATCCGGCCGGCACACCGGCTGGAACGGAAGTGCCAGCACCACCGCATCCCGCACAACGGGTTCAAGATCGACGTAGTCATCGTGAACCGCGAAGTCGAAAGCTTCATCAAGAGAGTACGCGAAAAGCTCCTGGATTTCGACTTCCACCGGCACGCTCACCGGGTCGAGGCATCGCACGCACTCCCCCGTGGCCGTCGTTTCGACCGCGGCCGACACCAGGATGCCATCGTGAAGCCCCTCCATACGCACGTCGATTGCGATGTTCTCGCCCACCGGAACGGCCACAACCCCCTCGCCGAGACGCTCGGGAGCGTCGAACTCGAAGGCGCGCTCGCGCATCTCGCCCGGCCGATGCATGAGGTCGTAGACGGGTAGCTCGAAGGGTGAAGTGTGGATAGGCACGAGGGCTGAGTTTACTCGCCACGCGGCCTGAGCGCCGCCCAACCTCGCCAGCGCCGTGACACGAACTCGCGGAGCTTCCCGCAGATCGCTTTACCGCTACATCGCTTCGAAGGCCAAGCACCCTGCGGGCACGCGCGAAGAGCGTCGTTAGGCCAGCGAATCGTCTGCTCGAAGCCGCCCCGCCGTCTAAATCGCTTCCACTGCCGAGAACGCCTCGTCGTAGATCGCCAGCGCGGTCACCACCTGCTCAGCCGTCACCGTGCATGGCGGGACGACGTGGATGCGGTTGTCGGCGCTGAAGGGCAGCAGCCCGCGCTTCAGCAGCTCGGCCTTGAGCAGCCCGATGGTGGCGGCAGCGACCGGCTCGCGGGTGTCGGGATCCATCACCAAGTCGAGCGCCCAGAAGACGCCGAGCCCACGGACCTCGCCGATCATCGGATGCCGCGACGCCAGTTCGAGCAGCCCCGGCCCGAGCACCTCACGCCCGATTGTTGCGGCGTTTTCGACGATGCCCTCCTCATCCATCGCGTCGATTGACGCGACGATGGAGGCCATCGCCAGCGGATGACCGCTATACGTCAGACCGCCGGGGAAAACCTGCTCGTCGAATTCTCGCGCGATCGACTCCGAGATGATCACGCCCCCTGCGGGCACGTAGCCCGAGTTGACGCCCTTCGCGAAGGTGATGAGGTCGGGTACGACCCGATCCGGGTTGATGGTCTCGTTCTGCCAGGCGAACCAGTCGCCCGTGCGGCCGAAGCCCGACATGACCTCGTCGACAATCAGCAGGAAGCCGTACCGATCGGCCAGCGCGCGCAGCCCCGCGAAGTAGCCAGGCGGCGGCACGAGCACGCCAGCGGTGCCCGGCACGCCCTCCACGAGGATCGCGGCGAACGAGTTCGCGCCTTCGGCCTGGATGATGCGCTCCAGGCTGTGCAACGCGCGCTCCGACTCCTCCTCGGGCGTCGTCGACCAGAACTCGGAGCGGTAGGCGAACGGTCCGAAGAAGTGCACGTGCCCGCGCGAGTACTCGTTCGGCACTCGACGCCAGTCGCCGGTGGCGACGATCGCCGCTCCGGTGTTGCCGTGGTAGCTGCGGTACTGGCTCAAGATCTTGTCGCGACCGGTGACCAGACGCGCCAGACGCATGGCGTTCTCATTGGCATCCGCCCCGCCGTTGGTGAAGAAGATCTTCTGGAACGGGGCGCCAGCTTTCGAAAGGATCCGCGCCGCCGCCTCACCTCGCGTCAAGTTGGCATGGGCCGGTGCCACCGTCGGTAGCAACGCCACCTGCTCCTGGATCGCCGCGACGACCTTCGGGTGCCCGTGCCCGATGTTGACGTTCACCAGCTGGCTCGAGAAGTCGAGGTAGCGGGTGCCTGCGAAGTCCCAGACCTCGCAGCCCAGCGCTCCGGCGATCACGAAGGGTTGCAGCGCCCCCTGTGCTGACCAGGAGTGGAAAACGTGCGCACGATCGAGTTCGAGGGTGCGGGCACCGTCGTCCGGATCGAGGTGGGGCGCCGCAGGACTGATGGTGGTGATGCCGATGTCGATCATGGTGTTTCTATCTTCCTATGCCTTGGCGGTCAGATGGTCGGACAGCGCCGGGATGACCGTTTCGCCGTACACGCGAAGGGTCTCTTCTTTGTTGTCGTGCTGCAGGTAACCCGCGAAGTGGTCAACGCCAATCGACTTGAGTTCTTCGAGCTTCTCGATGTGCTGCTGGGCGCTGCCGAGCAAACAGAAACGGTCGACGATCTCGTCGGGCACGAAGTTCACGTGGTCGTTGCCCGCCTTTCCGTGCGAGTTGTAGTCGTAGCCGGTGCGGCCCTCGATGTAGTCGGTGAGGGCCTTCGGGACGGCGCCGGTCGTTCCGTACTTGGCCACGATGTCGGCCACGTGGTTGCCGACCATGCCGCCGAACCAGCGGCACTGGTCGCGCATGTGCTCCCAGTCGTCGCCGATGTAGAACGGCGCCGCCACGCAGAAGGTGATGGAGTCAGGATCGCGACCGACCGCTTCCGCGGCATCACGAACAGTCTTGATCATCCACTTCGCGATGTCGACATCGGCCAGCTGCAGAATGAAGCCGTCACCCACTTCACCGGTCAGCTTCAGCGCGAGTGGGCCGTACGCGGCGACCCAGACTTCCAACTCGCTGCCGACGCTCCACGGGAAGCGCAGATTCGCCCCGTTGTACTCGACCTCGCGGCTGTTGCCGAGTTCGCGGATCACGTGGATCGCCTCGCGCAGCTCCTTCAGCGTCGTCGGCTTGCCGTTCGTAACGCGCACTGCCGAGTCGCCACGCCCGATGCCGACTACGGTTCGGTTACCGTACATCTCGTTGAGGGTCGCGAACACGGATGCCGTAACCGTCCAGTCGCGAGTGGCAGGGTTCGTGACGAACGGGCCGACCTTCACCTTGCGCGTCTCCGCGAGGATCTGGCTGTAGATCACGTACGGCTCCTGCCAGAGCAGGTGCGAGTCAAAGGTCCACACGTTGCTGAAGCCGAATTGCTCGGCCAACTTGGCCAACGCGATCGTGCGCGCCGCGGGCGGGTTGGTCTGGAGTACTGCACCGAAATCCATGGGGTGCTCTCCTAGACGAGGTACTGCGAGAGGCCGCGCTTGATGTACTTGCCGTCGCCGATTGCGCCGAGGTACTGGTTGCCGTCAACGATGACCTTGCCGCGGCTCAGCACCGTGTCGACGTGGCCGTCGATCTCGAAGCCCTCCCAGGCGGAGTAGTCCATGTTCATGTGGTGGGTCTTGCCCACCCCGATGCTGGTGTGGCCGTTCGGGTCGTAGATGACGATGTCTGCGTCGGCCCCGGGCTGGATGACGCCCTTCTGGCCGTACATGCCGAACATCCGAGCCGGCGTGGTGGAGGTGATCTCCACCCAGCGCTCGAGTGTCAGGCGACCCTCGACGACCCCCTGATACAGGAGATCCATTCGGTGCTCGACCGAGCCGATCCCATTCGGGATCTTCGAGAAGTCGTACAGCCCCAAGTCTTTCTGGCCTTTCATGCAGAAGGGGCAGTGGTCGGTGGAGACCATCTGGATGTCATTGGTGCGCAGGCTCTGCCACATGTGATCTTGGTGGCCATCGTGCTTGCTGCGCAACGGCGTCGAGCAGACCCACTTCGCGCCCTCGAAGGTGCCCCACTCGGCGCTCTGGGCGCCGAGCTGATCTTCCAGCGAGAGGTACAAGTATTGCGGGCAGGTCTCACCGAAGACGTTGAGACCGCGGTCGCGCGCGGTCGCGATCTGCTCGACCGCCTGCTTCGCGCTCACGTGCACGACGTACAGCGGGGCACCCGTGAGGTCGGCGATCATGATCGCGCGGTGGGTAGCCTCCTCCTCGGCCTGCCACGGTCGTGTGCTGCCATGGAAATACGGCGAGGTGTTGCCGGCCTCGAGCGCCTGCTTGACGAGCACGTCGATCATGGCGCCGTTCTCGGCGTGCATCATCATCATCGCGCCGTTCTCGGCGCCCTTCTGGAACGCCCGCAGGATCTGGCCATCGTCGCTGAGGAACACACCCTTGTACGCCATGAACAGCTTGAAGCTGGTGACGCCCTCGGCAATCAGTTCGTCCATGGCGGTGAGACTGGAATCCTGCACGTCGCTGAGTATCTGGTGGAAGCCGTAGTCGATGGCGCAGTTACCCGCCGCCTTCTCGTGCCACAACGCGTACTGGTCGAGGATGTTCTGCTCCGGGTACTGAACCACGAAATCGACGATGCTGGTCGTGCCGCCGAACGCGGCAGCGCGGGTGCCGGTCTCGAAGGTGTCGCTGGCCTCGGTGCCGCCGAACGGCATCTGCATGTGCGTGTGCGCGTCCAGGCCCCCGGGGATCACGTACTTGCCGCTCGCGTCAATGACCGTGTCGACGGACTGCGCGAGTTCGGTGCCGAGCAGCACCGAACCGGGAGCAAGTACTCCCGCGATCTTGTCGCCATCGACAAGGACATCAGCCGCGCCGCGTCCGGTCGCCGAGACGACGGTTCCGCCGGTGATGAGGGTTGTCGCCATGTTGTCACTCCTTGTTCGGTGATGGAGCTCGTGGAGATCGCCAGGGAAGTTCGGTGATCAAGCTCGTCGAGATAGCGAGTGAAGGTCTCGACAAGCTCGATCAGCCTTACGGTTTTGGAATGCTCGTGTACGACTCCGGGCGACGGTCCCGGTAGAACTGCCAGTCGTCGCGCATCTCCTGCACCATGTCCATCTCGAGGTCGCGGATCACGATCTCCTCGTCAGTGCCCGATCCGCGCTCGCCGACGAAGTTGCCGCGCGGATCGATCACCTGACTGGTGCCGTAGAAGTCGACGGCGAGTTCGCCGTACTCGTTGTCTTCGCGACCGACGCGGTTCGGCTGCAGCACGAAGTAACCGTTTGCAACTGCGGCCGCCGGCCCCTCGACCTCCCACAGCCGGTTTGAGAGGCCCGGCTTGGTTGCGTTCGGATTGAACACGATGTGGGCACCGTTGAGCCCGAGCTCGCGCCATCCCTCGGGGAAGTGCCGGTCGTAGCAGATGTACAGGCCGATCTTTCCGACGGCGGTGTCGAAGACGGGGTAGCCGAGGTTGCCGGGGCGGAAATAGAACTTCTCCCAAAACCGGTCGAGGTTCGGGATGTGGTGCTTGCGGTACTTGCCCAGAATCGTGCCGTCGTTGTCGACCATGACCGCCGTGTTGTAGTACACGCCCGTGATGTCCTCCTCGTAGATGGGCAGAATCATCACCATCTCGAGCTCCTTCGCGAGCGCAGCGAAGCGTTGGACGATCGGACCGTCAGCGGGTTCGGCGTAGCGGTAATACTTCTTATCCTCGGTGATACCGAAGTACGGGCCGTAGAACAGCTCCTGGAAGCAGATCACTTGCGCCCCGTCGGCTTTCGCGTCGCGGGCGAACTGCTCGTGTTTCGCCAGCATGGACTCTTTGTCGCCGGTCCAGGTGGTCTGGGTGATGGCGGCGCGAACGATCGTCATGTCGGTTCTCCCTCAGCAGTGGTGCTTTTGTTATTGTTCGCCTTGAACATTTCATTGACGTTTCGTCGGGTGACGTTGGCGTTAATCTCCTCTCGAAACGACGGGAAGAAGATGCCCCTAGCCCGCGAGAGCGAGGTCACAATTCGTGGCGGCGCGCGCCTGACCCTGCAGGTGCTCGGAGTGTACGCCGCGTCACGGGTACTCACCACAGCTCTGCTTGCAGTCTTCTTTCTGCTTGCCCCGGTGCTCCACCTCCCGTTCGGCAGCGCCAGAGGCAGCAGCGGATTCCTGCCATTCCTCGCCGAGTGGGACGGCACCTACTTTCGCGAGATCGCCCTGCACGGGTACCCGCAGACGCTTCCGACGGATGGTACGGGCCTCGTCGTACACAACGCGTGGGCGTTCCTCCCGCTCTACCCCGCTCTGGTCCGCGCGATGATGATCGTGCTCGGCGGCGCCTTCGACCCGACAGCGGTCGCGGCCTCGCTGCTGGCCGGCGCTGGCGCCGCGCTGCTGCTTCACCGGCTCCTACTGCGCAGCACGAGCCGGCGCGCTGCGCTCTGGGGCACCATCCTGTTCTGTGTCGGACCGCTGTCTTTCGTGCTGCAGGTGGCATATGCCGAATCGTTGTTCCTGGCGCTGCTGTTCGGCGCGCTGCTGGTGCTGCGCTCTGATCGGCTGCTCCCCTTCACGCTGCTTGGCATCGCCGCATGCGCGACGCGTCCGGGCGGAATCGTGCTCGGGGTGGCGTTGCTCGCGCACCTGGTAGCGCGCTGGCGGAACGGGTGGCGGCCGACGCGACTCCGGGCGGCCGCGGTGCTGCTGAGCGGCGCGCTCATCGGAAGCGCCGGTCTCGCGTGGCCGGTGATCACCGGTCTGGTGACCGGACACCCGGACGCGTACGTTCAGACCGAGCTGTCGTGGTGGACCGGGTACGTCGGACGGCAGCAGCTGGTGCCATTCACCCCGTGGTTCCTGCTCGCGATGGCCTATCTGAGCGTGGTGGGAATCGCGGTAGTGCTGGCCTTCTGGGCGCTCGGCGTGCTGGTGCTGACGCGCCGTTCGGTGCGGGCGCTGGGGCCTGAGATCCACGGATTCGGGGTCGGCCAGTTGCTGTATCTCGTGGCCGTCTTCCTGCCCCAGCAGAGCCTGCCGCGGCTGCTGCTCCCGCTTGCTCCCCTGCTCGGGGCCGAGTCATTGACCAGCACCCCCGTGCGACGTGGGCTGTTGCTTGGAGCGTCGATCGCCTCTCAGCTGCCGGCGATCCTGCTGCTCTGGCTGGTCGGCTATCCGTAGCTCCGCACGTCTGCCCGACGCCGAGGGTTGCTTTTGTTATCAGTGGGGGTAAACATTTAGCGATGAGATCGGTCACCGCCGCAATCGAGGAGCACTCCCCCCAGGGGATCGCCTCGGGTATCGCGCGCCTGATCACCACCGGCGACCTCGCGCCCGGCGACCGGCTGCCTACTGTTCGCGAACTCGCGTTGGATCTCGGCGTGAGCCCGGCGACGGTGAGTCACGCCTGGCAGACCCTCGCGTCGGCCGGGCTGATCACCAGTCGCGGGAGAAGCGGCAGCTTCGTGCGCTCGGCGCCACGCGAGTGGCTCCCGCGCCGCTACCGCGACCTGGGCGGGGCCCAGGAGGCGCGACTGGATCTTTCGCGCGGGACCCCCGATCCGGAGCTGCTGCCCGCGCTCGGACCCGCGATGTCGCGCGTCTCGGCCCGCGCCGACACTGCCAGCTACCAGCAACTGCCCGACATCCCCGAGCTACACGACCTGATGCGGGACACCTGGCCCTCGCCCGTTGAGTCGATCACGGTCACCAACGGCGCCCTGGATGCTATCGACCGCGTCCTCTCGACGATGGCGCACTTCGGCGATCGGATCCTCGTCGAGAACCCGACCTTCCCCCCGTTCATGGACCTCCTGGAGCAGTACGGCCTCGAGCCGGTGCCTGTGCATCTCGACGAGGAAGGGATGATCCCGCAGGAGTTCGCGCGGGCGTTGGCTGCCGGTCCGACCATGGTGGTGCTGCAGCCGCGGGCCCACAACCCCACCGGGGTCTCGCTGTCGCCGGCGCGGGCGCACGAGTTGGCATTCCTGCTGCGACGCAGCCGCACCGCCGAACGAGCGGTCGTGCTCGAGGACGACCACTCGGGCTCGATCAGTTCGGCTCCCGATGTGACGCTAGCCACCTGGCTGCCCGAGCGCGTGCTACACGTGCGCAGTTTCTCCAAGTCGCATGGCCCCGACCTGCGCATCGGCGCGCTCGGCGGGCCCCGCGCGCTCGTCGACCGCGTGGTCGCCCGCCGGTTGCTTGGGCCCGGATGGACCTCGCGGATGATGCAGGCGATTCTCTACGAGCTGCTCACGGATCCAGAGTCGGTCGCGCAGGTCGATGCGGCTCGGCTCAGGTATCACGAGCGGCAGAACGAACTCGCGGCGGCCGTCCACCTCGGTGGAGCGAGCCTGCGGGCAAGCGACGGGGTCAACGCGTGGTTGCGAGTCAACGACGAACGCTCGGCCATCGTGCAACTCGCGGCGGCCGGCATCCGGGTCGCACCGGGCGCGCCGTTCCAGCTGGGCGAGCCTGGCGGTTTCGTGCGCGTCACGGTCGGCATGGTGCGGGACAACATCGCGGCTGTCGGGGCGGCGCTGGCGGCGGCGGCGCTCGCCTGATCTGGTCACCTCCTGATCTGGTCGCCTCCTGATCTGGTCGCCTAGGGTCGAACCATGAATGTCGTGGTGCTGGGCGGCGGAGTCGGCGGGTCTCGCTTCTTGCGAGGCATGCGCGCGCACCTGCGCGATAGCCATCCGGATGCCAACCTCACCGCGATCGTCAACACCGGCGATGACTTGTGGCTGGCAGGGCTGCGCATCACCCCCGACCTGGACACGATTCTCTACACCCTCGCCGGCATCAACGACGCCGAGCGTGGCTGGGGTCGCGTCGGCGAGACCGAGCGCGTTTCGGCCGAACTCGCCGCCTGGGGAATCGGGAATCCGTGGTTCACCCTCGGTGACCTCGACCTCTCGGCGTCGATCGCGAGGACTGCCTGGCTCCGCGAAGGCGTTCCGCTGCATGAGGTGGTTGCGCGCCTGCAGAACCGGTGGCCACTTGGCCTGCGGATGTTGCCGGCCACCGACGATGAGGTCGAGACGCACGTGATCGTCGACGACCCGTCCGCGCCCGGAAGCGAGATCTCGCTGCACTTTCAGGAGTGGTGGACTCGCTACCGCGCCTCGCTGCCGGCCCTTCGTTTCGAGCAGATCGGGGTCGCGGCGTCACGGCCAGCGCCCGGAGTGCTCGAGTCGCTCGCGACGGCCGACGTGGTGGTGCTCGCGCCGTCGAACCCTGTCGTGTCGATCGGAACCATCCTCGGCATCCCCGGCCTGCAGGAGGCGGTGCGCGCGGCTCCAGCTCCGGTCGTCGGCGTCTCGCCGATCATCGGCGGTGCCGTCGTGCGCGGCATGGCTGACGCCTGCCTCTCCGCGATCGGCGTCTCGACAGATGCCGCGGCCGTTGGCCGGCACTATGGCGCGCGGCGAGGTTCGCCCGCGGGCATCATCGACGGCTGGCTCATCGACACCGTCGACGAGGCCGCGGCCGATCCGCTCAGCGCCGAAGGCATCGAGACGCGCGTCATCCCGCTCTGGATGCGCGACGAGCCCCTGAGCGCCGCAATGGCGGCTGCCGTTCTCGAGTTGGGCGAGCAGCTCGCGCGCCACGACTAGCGCGTCTCGAGCGGGTTGCGCGGCGTACGGCTGCGTGCGGCTGCGGCTGCGGCTGCGTGCGGCTGCGGCTACAGCTGCGGCTGAACCGCTACCGCGGGACCCGCTGAGACTCGAGCGCCCCACGCGTGGCCGGGCCAAGGCCGAGCACGCGGGCGACTTCGAGATGCTCGAGCGTGTCGACGTCGGCCGTGACGGTGCTGCCGGCCGGGAGCGCGAGCTCCGCGAGACCGAGCGCGCGGTGAGCGGCGGCCGAGTCGGGTCCGAAGGCGGTGATGAGCA
>JAYTXO010000033.1:0-11257 GCA_043742905.1 Microbacteriaceae bacterium
CTCCGCTGCGCTTGACTCTGCTCACGTCGGCAACATCGAGGGTGCATTCGGTACCATCCGGCTCGGAGACGAAGAACCGCGCACAAGTGTGGCCGCGAAACTGCGCACTCTGGTGGCGATCGTTGGCCCAGGCCTGATCGTCATGGTCGGCGACAATGACGCCGGCGCCTTCGGCACTTACACGCAGGCGGGGCAGAACTACGGCACAAGCCTTCTGTGGGTGTTGCTGTTGTTGGTGCCGGTGCTGTACGTGAACCAGGAGATGGTGCTTCGCCTGGGTGCGGTCGCGGGAGTGGGCCATGCCCGTCTGATCTTGGAACGGTTCGGCAAGTTCTGGGGCGCGTTCAGCGTCATCGACTTGTTCATCCTGAACGCGCTCACCATCGTGACTGAGTTCATCGGCATCAGCCTCGGATTGACCTACCTCGGTATCCCGCAAATCCCCGGCATCATCGTGGCCGCCGTGTTCGTCATCGGTGCGGTGAGCACCGGGTCCTTCCGTCGTTTTGAGCGACTGTGCATAGCTCTCATCGCTGGCTCACTGCTCCTGGTGCCGCTCGTGATCATTGTGCACGCGCCGATCGGCCAGATCGCCCACGGATTCCTGATCCCCGGATTCCCGCCGGGAGCGGAGCTGTCGACCATAACACTCCTGATCATCGGGATCGTGGGCACCACGGTGGCGCCATGGCAACTCTTCTTCCAACAGTCCTATGTGATCGATAAGCGAATTACACCCCGGTTCATGTCTTACGAAAAAGTTGACCTGTGGATCGGGATCGTGATCGTCGTGGCCGGAGGTGCTGCCCTGATGTCGGTCACATCGGGGGCATTCACGGGCACTCACGCCTTCGGACAGTTCACCGACGCCGGCGGGGTCGCGACAGGCTTGACCACTTACGTTGGTAAGGCGGCTGGGATCCTGTTCGCTCTCGCCCTCATTGATGCCTCGGTCATCGGTGCGGCCGCGGTCGGCCTCTCTACGTCATACGCTCTCGGCGATGTCCTGGGTCTCAAGCACTCACTACACCGCAAGCCGTCAGAAGCAAAAGGCTTTTACGCCGCTTTCGCCGGGCTGCTGGTGCTCGCCGCGGTCATCGTCCTCATTCCGGGCAGCCCACTCGGTTTGATTACGGTCGGGGTGCAGGTCCTAGCCGGGGTCTTGCTGCCCTCGGCCACAGTCTTCCTGCTGCTGCTCTGCAACGACAAAGCAGTCCTTGGACCCTGGGTGAACAGTCGAGGGCTTAACATTTTCACCGCCGCTGTCATCGCGGTCCTGGTGATTCTTTCGATCGTCCTCACCGCCAGCGTCCTCTTTCCCTCGATCGGTTCCGCTGCCATCATCGGCATCCTCGCCGGTGGCGGTGGAATCTCACTCGCCGCCGGTGCGGCGTTCTTGATCTACCGGATCCGCCGCCCCGCTGTTCCCAGCGCTGACACGGTGGATCGAGCCGAACGGCCCACCTGGCGGATGCCCCCCATCGCCCTGCTGAGCGCACCGAAACTGTCCACCGGGCGACGGCTCGGATTGACCGTCCTTCGCACCTACCTGCTCCTGGCGATGGTCCTCGTCATTGTCCGCGTCGTGCAGCTGGCTTCGGGCCACTAGAAATTTGTTTTGCGCCGCCGAACCGTCGGCGGTGCAGAATGAGATCAGCTCCGGAAGGGAGCCCCACGTGAGTAACACCCCCAAGACAGGCACCGGCCTCGACTCGGCGTCCGTGCTTTACCTGTCAGCGATGCTGCGAGACGCAGTCGTAGACGTTCAGGACAAAACGATTGGGACCATCGCGGATGTCATCGTTCGACTCCACCCGGACCAGTACCCAACCCTGACCGGGATGGTGGTGCGGGTCGGCCCCAACAGTGTGTTTGTTCCGATGGCGGACGTCACCGTGATCGACAACTCACGGGTCAGCCTGGGCAGCGCCAAACTGGATCTGCGACCGTTCGAACGGCGCGACGGTGAAGTGCTCCTCAAAGAGGCGGTACTCGGGCACCGGCTCATCGACGTCGACCGAGCCGCACTGGTTCGCGCCTACGACGTGGTCATTACCGCGACCGTCGACGGCTGGATCGCGACAGGGTTGGACGTGCACAAGCGGGGCTGGTTGCCGCGTGGTCACCACAAACAGCATGCGGTCCGTGATTGGAAGTCATTCGAAGCCCTCATTGGGCACCAAGCCTCCATTCATGTCCGGTCCGGATTCCGGCGACTCCGCGGACTGAAACCAGCGCAGATCGCTGACCTCATCGAATCCGCGTCCTCGAAAGAACGTGACGATCTCCTCGGCCACCTGCAGAACGACCCGGAGCTTGAAGCAGATGTCTTCGAGGAACTCGAAGAAGATCATCAAACTCAGGTGCTGAAATCTCGCACTACTGAGCAGATAGCCGAGATTCTCAGCCGGATGCGAACCGATGACGCAGTCGACGCGATCCTCGACCTCCCCCAAGATCGCCGAAGGCCTGTGGTCGATGCGCTTCCGCAGCTCATCCGGGCAGATGTGTTGCGTTTGATGCGCTACCAAGACGGCAGCGCCGGAGGCTTGATGGGGGTTGAGTACCTGGCCATCGAGCACGACCACACTGTCGCTCAGGCGTTGCAAATCGTCCGAGAGTCCGCCAACCAACAGCACGAAGCACTCACCACGATCTACTGCGTCGACAGAGAAGGACGACTGGTCGGAACCCTCAGTCTGGTGGGAGCCATTCAAGCCGATCCGCACGCTGTCCTCCGCGAAGTGGCCGACCCGGACCCGGTGCACGCCGACCCACGCGATGACCTCATCGACATCGCCAACGTTATGGCCGACTACAACCTTCTCAGTCTGCCAATCCTCGACGACGACGACCGTATCCTCGGCGTCATCACCGTCGACGACGCCCTCGAAGCCGCCATCCCGGACGACTGGCGCCGCAGAGAACGCCACCACCACCGCACCGCCCAAGGCGACGCTGACACGGACGAGTAGAGAGCGGTCGGGACTCAGTCGCAGGCTCAGGGACCGTTTCTGAAAGAACACAAAGAAAGCGGGGCGCGGGGCGGGCTGAACTACGGCTCGAGTCTGTAAACCTCCATAACGTTTATTCGAAATGGTGGCCGCCCGCCGCCTTGGTGGGCCGCATATTCGGATCGACCTCAAGGAGAGATGTATGCCGGGTTCGCGATCAGTGCAGGCCGCGGCCGTGGTCGCCCCGGTTCGGCATGGACGTCAGCCGCGGTCCAAGTGGGTCTCCACATTCATCAAACTTCTCGGCGTCGTCGTCGTGGTAGTCCTCGTGAGCACGGTGTCGATTGCCGCGATCGCGCTCAAACAGACGTTGTCAAGCGTCAAAGCGGGGATCCATCTCTCTCACGTCGGGGCGGTGAAAGCGCCACCCCAGGTTGGCGCAGTCGACGGTGCGGTGAACGTTCTTCTGGCGGGCACCGACACCCGAACCGGACAGGTTGGTTTCCAGAACAAAGCTGATCTGGCAGGGAGCTCCGGCGTGGGCAACAACGACGTCACCATGGTGTTACACATTTCGAAGGATCATCAGCACGCGACGGTCATCAGTATTCCGCGCGATCTTCTCCTGACGATTCCCGCCTGCCCTCGGGCGGGTGGGGGCAGTTACCCGTCCTCGAGCATGGCGATGTTCAACACCACACTGTCGCGAGGCGGACTCGCGTGCACGGTCCTGACCGCCGAATCATTGACCGGGCTCACGATCAACTACGCTGCCGAGATCAGTTTTGGCGGGGTCATCGCGATGTCCAATGCTGTCGGCGGCGTCACCGTCTGTCTGGCAACCGCTGTGAAAGACCCCTACGTCGGGCTGGACCTTGCTGCTGGGCAGCAGACCCTGGTCGGCAGTGCCGCCCTTGCATTCGTACGGAGCCGGCACGGAGTCGGAGACGGCAGCGATCTCGGTCGCATCAGTGATCAGCAACTGTTTCTGTCTTCCCTACTGCGCAAGATCACCAGCGCAGGAGTGCTCAGCAATCCGTTGACCATGTACAACCTCGCAAACGCCGCCATCCAGAACATGGTGCTCTCCGACACCCTGTCTGCACCCACGACGATGGTGGCTATCGCTCTTGCGCTCAAAGGAATCAGCCTGGCCAACATCGTCTTCGTGCAGTACCCCACAGCGTCGGACCCGACCAACCCGGGTCGGGTCGTTTTGCAGCAACCCGCCGCACGAATCCTGAATGCAGCACTCGACGCTGACCAACCGATCCTTCTCTCCGGCAAGCTCGGCAGCGCCACCGTGCTGGCGCCTGCCGCGCCAGCCGCCCCGACCCCGACTCCCACCGCCTCTCATACAGGAGCGAAGTCCACCTCGAAGTCCAGCCCAACGCCCACCCCCACGCTTCCTGGGTCTGCGACCCCGGCGGCGGCGCCGGTTGCGCTTCCTGCGGACGTCACGGGACAGACCGCGGCGGATCAAACCTGCACCAAGGGGCACTGAAGTAACGCCCATTTCGATCTGACAAGAGCGACGGGTTCTGAGCGTGGTCGCGCCGCTTCGCTGGATACCCTGATCCCATGACTCCCGAGTTGCTCGACCTGGCTTGCAACATCGCGATCGAGGCGGGTGAGTTGGCGGAGCGGCGGCGCCGCGAGGGGGTCGAGATCGCCGCCACGAAGTCGACAATCGTGGATGTTGTCACCGAGGCGGATCGCGAGGTCGAGGTCCTCATCCGGCAGCGCATCAACGACGCACGGCCGCTCGACGCGATCCTCGGGGAGGAGGGCGGCGCGGCATCAGGGTCCAGTGGGGTGACCTGGGTTGTCGACCCGATCGACGGAACCGTCAACTACCTGTACGGCATCCCGCACTACGCGATCAGTATCGCCGTCGTCGAAGGCGAGCCCGACCCGCTGACGTGGAACAGCTTGGCCGGATGCGTGCTCAACCCCTCTACAACGGAACTCTTCAGCGCTGCACGCGGTACGGGCGCGTTCCTGGCCAGCGGGGGCGGCGCCGCGGCGCCGATCCGGACCGCAGAGCCCGTGCCCCTCGAACTCGCGCTGATCAACACGGGATTCGCGTATAACGCGACGACGCGCGGCCGGCAGGGCGAAGTTGTCACGAAGCTGCTGCCGATGGTGCGCGACATCCGGCGCATGGGGACCGCGTCGCTCGACCTGTGCATGGTTGCCAGCGGGCGCACGAACGCGTATTTCGAGCGCACGCTGAGCCCATGGGATCACGCGGCAGGGGCGATTATCGCGCGCGAAGCTGGCGCTGTCGTGAAAGGTTTCGGGGAGGCGGCGCCCAGTCGCGACTTCATTCTCGCGGCTGAGCCGATCCTCGCCGCGCGACTTGAGCCGCTGTTGATTGAGCTTGGGGTGCGGTTCGAGCTACCAACCAGCTGAGGGCCTCGAACCGCGCGACGAGCGCCCGGCGGCCAAGTGGAGTGCGTCCCCGGAATGGGCGGGTGGCCCGCGCGCAGGCCGAGGGCTACCCTCGAGTGGTGCGCTAAGAGGAATCCGCACCGAGGAGATCCGTTATGACCGAGTTGCCACAGGCGACCAGTCGACGTGAAATCCGGGAGCGCGAAGAGGCCGCGAAGGCTTCAGCTGGCAGATCGGGTCGAGCAGCTCGGCCGGCGAAGTCCGCGAAACGTGCCGGAAAGCCACGCACGACAAACCGTCATGGGGTGGCATCCAAGCTGCTCTCCTTCGCCGCGATGGTCTTCGCCGGCGCTCTCACCATCGGTACCTCAGTGCCCGCGAATGCGTTTTACCCGATGAGTTCCGCGGTCAGCGCAACTAGCGGCACCGTTTCCGCGGGGGCCGAAACCGCCACTGGCAGCGCAACCGGCGTGAGCACCCAGACCGCCACAGTCAGCGGCGGCCAGTCCGTCGACGCCGGCTCGCGTGACCAGTTCCGGGTGCTTTCCTGGGCGCAGGTGCTTGCCGAGAAGTACGCCCAGGTCCACAACTACACCTTTGCAGGCGGCAAGGGCAGCATCCGTTGGCCATTCCCCCATCAGGTGTCGATCAGCTCGCCATATGGCCCGCGCATCGCCCCCTGCAGCGGCTGTTCAACATTCCACAACGGCGTCGACTTCACGCCCGGGGAGGGCGCGGCGATCTTCGCCGTTGCGGATGGCGTGGTCACCGGACACGAAGACGGCACCTCCGAATACGGCAACTTCGTGATCATCACGCACAAAATCGCAGGCGAGACCGTCACCTCGACTTACGCCCACATGCTGGGCGGATCGAGTGCTGACACCGTCGGGCAGACCGTACACGTCGGCGACTTCCTGGGGCTCGTCGGCATGACCGGCGAGGCGACTGGGCCGCACCTGCACTTCGAGATCGCAGTGAACTCGGTTCGTGTCGACCCGATCGTGTGGCTCGAAGCCCACGTCAACTAGCTACTGCCCAAGCCACACGGTCGTGTCGCCGGGGATGGTCTCGTGACCGACGGGTCCGCTGGCAAGCAGGATCTGCCCGGCGGGACGCGGCACGGGCGATGCTCCCGTGTTGGCGAGCACTGTGACGGCGCCAGAACGGAAGGCGAGCACGGCGGGCGCCGGCGAAGCTAGCCAGATGAGCTCGTTGCTGGCCAGATGGTGCCGACGACGCTCGGCGAGGGCGGTGCGGTAGAACTCGAGGGTCGACCCGGGGAGTCGGTGCTGAGCTCCTCGCGCATAGCTTGGCCACGACGCTGGCTGCGGCAGCCAGCTGGCGGGGGCCGGACCGAATCCAGCCGACGGTCCAGCCGCATCCCACGGCAGTGGAACGCGCGCCCCGTCTCGACCGTAGTTGGCGCCACCGGTGCGGAAGAAGGTCGGGTCCTGGCGCGCCGCATCCGGGAGGTCGATGACCTCGGGCAGGCCCAGCTCCTCACCCTGGTATAGGTACGCGGAGCCGGGGAGCGCAAGCATGAATGCGGATGCCGCACGCGCCCGACGCAGACCGACCACGTCATCCGGATACAGCTGGGTTTTCGGTCCGAGCCCGTGCCCCTGCGGCGGCGGCGGAGTGAGGGCGAGCCGGGTGGCGTGCCGGATCACATCGTGGTTGGAGAGGACCCAGGTGCTGGGCGCCCCCACCGCAGCGAAGGCGGCGATCGAATCGTTGACGACCGCACGCAGCCGGGCGGCATCCCACGGCGTCTCGAGGTAGGTGAAGTTGAAGGTCTGCTGCATCTCGTCGGGACGCACCCAGTTCGCGAGCTTCGAGAGCGGCTCGACCCAGGCTTCGCCAGCCAGGATGCGATCGGGCCCGAACTCGGCGAGCACGCGGTGCCAGTCGCGGTAGATGTCGTGCACGGCGGGCTGCGCCCAGTACGGCGCGCCGTCCTGGTGGCTCGCGATGGCCGCCGGATTGGGGGTCCAGTCGGGCAGCCCGGGCACCTTGACGAGACCGTGCGCGACATCCACCCGGAATCCATCGACGCCGCGTTCCAGCCAGAACCGCAGCACACCGCGGAAAAACTCCTTGACGTCGTCATTGGTCCAGTCGAAGTCGGGCTGCGAGGTGTCGAACAGATGCAAGTACCACTGCCCGAGCGTGCCGTCGGCCTCGGTGATGCGCGTCCAGGCCGGGCCGCCGAAGACTGACTGCCAGTTGTTCGGTGGCACGTCGCCGTCGACACCCCGGCCGTCGCGGAACAGGTAGTGGGCGCGCTCCGGAGAGCCGGGCGCGGCGGCCAGCGCCGCCTGGAACCACGGGTGGGCGCTTGAGGAGTGGTTGGGGACGAGGTCGATTATCAGCTTGAGCTCGAGAGCGTGGGCGTGGGCCAGCAGCGTGTCGAAGTCCGCCAGCGTGCCGAACAGCGGATCGACATCCGTGTAGTCCGCGACGTCGTAGCCCGCATCCTTCTGCGGGGAGGTGAAAAAGGGCGAGAGCCAGATCGCGTCAACGCCGAGTTCAGCGAGCGCATCCAGTCGGGAGGTGATGCCGGGCAGGTCACCAACGCCGTCGCCGGTGGAGTCGGCGAAAGAACGCGGGTAGATCTGGTAGATGACAGCCGTGCGCCACCATTCATGTTCGGTCGTCATGGCTTCGACCCTATGGCAACCCTGCCGAGCTCCGAACACGACCGAAACATGCGCCAGCTACTCTCCACGTATGGAGCGCGATCTTGCTGGCCTGCCGCATCACGACGGGTCCCCTCTCTACGTCTCGTCTCAGTCGCCGCAGCTGGGCGATACCGTGCGTGTGCGACTTCGGATCCCGTGCGCGTTCGGCGCGATGACGGTGGTGCGCACCCGCTCGAACCCCGATCGTGAGCCACTCTTCAGTGACGCGGTCATCGTGCTGGAGACCGAGGATGCCGTGTGGTGGGAGGCCGCCATCCACATCGAGAACCCCGTGCACGGCTATCGCTTCCTGATGGAAAGTGACAACGGCGCGACCCACTGGCTCACCTCCGCCGGCCTCTCCCACACCGAGACGCGCGACATCGACGATTTCCGACTGGTCAGCTACAACCCCCCGCCCGCTTGGGGTGCCGAGGCTGTGATGTACCAGGTTTTCCCGGATCGCTTCGCCCGATCGGCGGCCGCCGCTGACCGCAAACTACCGGCCTGGGCCGTCCCCGCCAAGTGGAGCGATCCCGTGATCTTCCGCGGGCCGGAGACCGGCACCCAGCTCTACGGCGGCGACTTGCAGGGCGTGATCGACCACCTCGATCACCTGGTCTCGCTCGGTGTTAACCTGCTCTACCTGACCCCGATTTTCCCGGCTGAGTCCAACCACCGATACAACGCGCAGAGCTTCGACCACGTCGACCCACTGCTCGGCGGCAATGAGGCGTTCGAGGCGCTGATCGAAGCGGCGCACGCGCGCGGGTTGCGAGTTATCGGCGACCTGACGACCAACCACTCGGGTGATGCGCACGAGTGGTTCCAGCGCTCATATGGCAAGCCGGATGCCCCGGAGAGCGCCTTCTACCTGTGGCTGAACGCGCAGCAGACCGAGTATGTGAGCTGGCTCGGATTCTCGAGCCTGCCCAAGTTCAACTGGCAGGCTGCCGAGCTGCGTCGCCGCTTCATCGAGGGCCTTGACTCGGTGGTCGGTAAATGGTTGCTGCACCCGTATTCTCTGGACGGCTGGCGGGTGGATGTCGCCAATATGACCGGGCGTTGGCGCGACGAGGATCTCAACGAGAGCGTGCGCCGCACCATTCGGGCGACGATGCGCGGGATCAACGACGACACGCTCCTGATCGGGGAGTCGACGAACGACGCGGCGGGAGATTTCCAGGGCGACGCCTGGCACGGCGCCATGACCTACGCCAACTTCACGCGGCCGCTCTGGAACTGGCTCTCGGTGCCGGGCTCGCCCGCGGGTGGCGGCCTCGGGATGACTCTCGGGCGCACCAGCGACTACACCGGCATCGACTTTTATGCGGCGCACCGCGAGTTCGCCGCCGCCTTCCCCTGGCGCACCCGCCTGAATACGATGAACGCGCTCGACACCCACGACACTCCGCGCTTCCTCACCTCGGCACGTGACGGCGTCGTGCCGGTGGCGTTCGGACTCGCGGTGACGATGCCAGGCATCCCGGTGGTCTGGGCTGGTGACGAGTTCGGGCTGACGGCGTCGGACGGCGAGGAATCCCGCACGCCGATCCCGTGGGATCGCGTCGACGAGTCGGCGTCGACGATCGCGCTGTACACGCGGCTGATCGCGCTGAAGCGCGCGCATCCGGCCCTGAATGGCGGCGGCATCCGCTGGCTGCACGTCTCGGATGACGCGGTGGCTTTCGTGCGCGAGAGTTCCGAAGAATGTGTGCTCGTCGTCGCGGCGCGGGCGATCACCGCCATCGACCTCGGCCCCGAGCTGCCGGATGACGCCCAGCCCCTCGAGGGAGACGTCGCCTGGGCAGACGGCCGGGTCGCCATCCAGGGCCCGACCTTCGCCGCCTGGCAGCTTCCGGGGGTGCAGCTACCGGAGTGGACTTGATCGCCTACCGCGGTAGTTCTGCGACACTTCCTCTCAGGCGATTGCGCAGCGGCCGTGCAGTGCGGGGCGTCATCCGTTCGGTGTGCCGGATTCGAAATGCTAGTCTTTTGCGGTGCCGCGGCCAGCCGCGAAGCGCCCCGATAGCTCAGTGGTAGAGCACTTCCATGGTAAGGAAGGGGTCGTCAGTTCAATCCTGACTCGGGGCTCTATCTGCCGGTTTCGCATTTCCACTGCGGCGCCGACGGATTCCCGGCGGGGTAGCTCAGGTGGTTAGAGCACACGGCTCATAATCGTGGTGTCGCGGGTTCGAGTCCCGCCCTCGCTACTTGCCCGTATTTCCGGGCTTTTTTGCCGCTTTGTGGCGACGTGTTTTCGGTCCGATTGCGTTTCTGGCCACATTTTGGACACAACTGAGGCGCGTGCGATGTCATGTAGACGTGTTGCAACCTCGTCTAGGTCATCATCGAAGAGGTCTGCGTAGACGTCCAACGTCATCGCAGCGGACGCGTGTCCAAGCATTTTCTGCACTGCTTTGACGTTTGCTCCGGCCGAGATAGCGAGGCTCGCGGCGGTGTGTCTCAGGTCGTGAATCGTCATTGTCGGGAGTTCGGCGGCTGCCAGTGCCTTGTCAAACCAAGAGTTCTCGCGGACTGTGGGGGTGATGAGAGGCTCCCCAAATCTTCCCGAGAAGAGCAGTTCGTCATCGTGCTTGCCGGCCATGGCCGCGGCGATCGGCCCAGCGAGGAACTCGGGAAACGGGACGGTCCTCTGCTTGTGTGTCTTGGGCGTACCGAACACGACAAGTCCGCCCACTCGCACGGCGTTCTGTCGCACCCAGAGCCGGCGACGGTCGATGTCCACGTCTCTTATGCGAAGTCCGGCGGCTTCGCCCCAGCGCAGCCCCGTGTAGGCGAGAAGTTTCACCAACGGGGAATGGTTACCGGCAGCGGCCGAAAGTGCGAACACTTGCTGGTGGGTCAAGTAACGGTGCTCGCGGCTCTGCTTCCTGGGGAGCGGAACGCCGCGGGCGGGGTTGCTGGCGATCATCCGGTCCTTGACCGCAACGTCAAGCACTGCCACCAGGAGGCCATGGCAACGATGAACTAAAGATGCCGACATTGGCTTCCCGGACGGAGGGGAGTAAAGCTCCGCGACCCAGGCCTCGATGTCGCTGACGCGCACATTTCCTATCGGGGTCGCGCCCCATCTCGTTCGCACGTGCAATCGCCAAGCCGATTCCATGACGGCTATCGACGAGGGTTTTAGTGAGGTCCTTGTGCGCAGCCAAGCATCGCCAACTCGACCAACCGTTGCGCGAGCCTGCGTGGGGTCGATGT
>JAYTXO010000034.1:0-29022 GCA_043742905.1 Microbacteriaceae bacterium
GGCGCCGCGAGGCCATCGGGATCACAGAGGATGCCATGGGCCAGATTGAGTCCGCTGTCCTCAAGCCACTTCGTAGCGGGAATCGAGCCGATCGCGGCAACGATGACTTCAGCACGGATAGCGGACCCGTCCGATAGGCGCACCGCAGATGCCCGTCCCGCGCCCAGAACGGCGTCAACCTCGACGCCGAGCCGCAGGTCGACGCCGTTGGCGCGGTGCAGGCCCGTGAGGCGGCCCGACAGGTGACCGCCCAACTGTCCGAGCCGCAGTTTTGACGTTCGGCCCACAAGTGACACCTCAATACCGGACTTGCGCACCGCCGCGGCGATCTCTGAGCCGAGCACGCCCGCGCCGACGACCACGACCCGTGTCGCAGACGCGATCTCGGACCGCAGGGCGATCGCGTCATCCACCGTGCGTAGGCAATGGACGCCAGCGAGGCCGTTGGTCCCCTTCAGGCGACGAGCGATCACCCCGGTCGCAATCACGAGCAGGTCGTAGGGCACCGCGTCGCTCCCGACGAAGACGTAGCGATGGCGCAGGTCCAGGCCGGTGGCTTCACGGCCGCGCAGGATTCTCACATCGAGAGCGGCCAGCTCCGCCGCCCCAATCAGCTCCGCCCGGTCGGGGGTCCAGTCACCGGTCAGCACCTGTTTCGAAAGCGGAGGACGACCGTACGGCAGGTGGTCTTCTTCGCCGATGAGCGTGACGCTGCCGGTGAAACCCTCGGCTCGAAGCGTTTCCACGGTTGTAAGCCCCGCGACCGAAGCTCCGACGATGACGATTCGGCGGGCGTCACTAGCGGTTTGCATGGTCATCCTGTGCCGTCTCCCCGGCGGAACCAGCGCCCGCGTGGTTTCAACACTAGGTCGCCGGGCGGGCGACACTCATATGACGCAGTCGAAGAACATGGAGAAACCGATCGTGCAGGGTGATCCGTGCCTACCTCGACTCGGGAATGCCTATGCTTTCGACATGGATAGGCAAGAGCCGTCGGGCCCGGTTGTCGTTTGGGCGAACTGGTATCGGTTCCGCTCGGGCGAGCACATCCGGCACGAACTCGTCGTGAGCTTGTCATTCGTCTGGGTCGTGCAGGGTACCGGCGTGATTCGCACCGGTGGACACGAATATCGGCTCGCCGCACACTCGCTACTGCGCCTACCATGGCGACACTCGGTGGAGTATCTCGCCGATGAGCGCTCGCCATTCAGCGTCGGAACCATCCACGTCGTGCCGCGCCACGACACCTCCGAGCCGGTCGTGCCGCGCACCGCCTACATTCCCGAGGATGCGCTGAAGGATGCCCCGCACCGGCGGGGACCAGAAGATCGGCAGTCGACGCTGTTGGTAAACACACGCTCAGCGGCCGCCCGGAATCTCGTAACCCTCGGGTCGTTCGCGGTCGAGAAGTTTCTCGCCGCGCCCTTCGATGAGGCCGTTTTTCGGGCGCTGGGGAGCCTGATCCTTGTGGAGGATGCCGCGCTCGCCGGCGGTGATCAGCGCGGGCAGTCGACTCCGATAGTTCTCAACCGGATGATCGACTACGTCATCGAACACCTCGCTGGTCGGCTATCCGTCGAGGACGTCGCCTCGGCCGGCGGGTGCAGTGGCGTGACGGCGGAGCGACTGTTCACGCGACACACCGGACTGTCCGTCCGCTCATGGGTGCGGGCCCGCCGAATGGAGGAGGCGGCGTCCCTGTTACGAACCAGCGGGTTGCGCGTCAACGAGGTCGGGCGGATGGTCGGCTACTCGGACCCGCTCTACTTCTCTCGGGTATTCCGCGCGACCCATTCCCTTCCGCCCTCTCAGTACGCGTCGGGCGAGCTGAGACCGTAACCCGCGAGACGCGGCGTGTCGAGGCGTCGGCGTCCCCGATCGGCGAGAGGCGTCCTGGGTAGTGACGGTGTGCTTGCGGGACGAGCGGCCGGAGCGTGACAGGTCACGGAACCCGCTGGCGGTGGCGTGACCCCCGACGACGACGGGCTCATCTTGACCTAAACGGAGAATCCGTCTTGGCTGTACCCAGTGACCATGGGGGCACCACGATCTGGGAGCGTTGGGTCAGCATTCTCGATAACCTCCTCCAACCACAATGCGCCACCAACGAACCGACGAACCGACGACCACATCCATCCGGGTCGTGCTGCCGCGCAGCGAACGCTCCGTCACGGCGGGGTCCGGCAACAACACTTAGACAGCGGATGCGCGAATCGTCCGTGCATTGCGGGCCGAATCCATGGTCGCGGGGCTATAGGACCCGTAGCGTTTCCCTGCACCCTCGGATTCATCTACTGACCCACTTCATCTACGCACTCACTACAGGGCCCCTCAGGAGGATCGGTATGAAGATCACCGTCGAAAAATCTGTGTGCATCGGCGCAGGGCAGTGTGCCCTCGTCGCCGACGAACTCTTCGACCAGGACGATGAAGGTTTCGTAGTCCTCCTCGAGGACGAGCCGGAGCCCGGCCAGTCCGCGGCCGCGCGACGGGCGGCCGCGCTCTGCCCCGCCCGGGCAATCTCTATCAGCGAGTCCGAATGACCGCGCCGGGCACGGCAACGACCCCGAAAGGAATCCGGATCCCATGACTCAACCCGCTATTCCGGCGACTGCGGACGCGATCGCGTGCCCGTTCCACGGCGAGCGCACGCTTCCCAGGGACGGCATGCCACTCACACCCTCGCCGACGCTCTCCGAGTGGCGCGACGAGGCGGCGGCTACCCCGCTCACGTATAACGACGGCCATGATGGCCTGATCATCACGCGCCACGAGCTCGCCCGCATGGTGCTCGGGGACTCCCGGTTCAGCCAGCGTCCGCAGCGGATGCCTGGCGACGCGGGGATGCGTCGAAACACCGGAGAGACCGCCGAACCCGATCTCGACCAGCGCGCTACCGACTCCATGGAGGTTGCGAACCTGCTGAGCCTGGACGGGGCACAGCACGCGAAAGTCCGCCGCACCATCCTCGGTCGGTTTACGGTCAAGTCTGCGCGCGGCTATACGGAGGATGTCGCGGCCATCGTCGCGAGGGCGCTTGCTGACCTGAAAGCGCAGGGTTCGCCCGCGGACATCTGGACCGACTTTGCCCAGCCGATCTCCGCGGCGGTCCACTGTCGCGTCCTGGGTGTCCCCGACAGCCTTGCGCAGGATTTCGCGACCCTGTTCGTCGGCGAATCGACGTCGCAACAGAAGGTCGACTTCCTGCGGCAGGTGCTCGCATACCGCCGCGAGAACCTCGCCGACGACGTACTGAGCGATCTGATCCGGTCTGACCTGACCGACCACGAAGTCGAGGGGCTCACCCTTGTCCTATTCACGTCCGGGCGTGATTCGGTCGCCTACATGATCGCGACAGGCACGGTGGCCCTTCTGCACCATCCCGACCAGCTGGCAGAACTTCGGGAGAACCCCGAACTCATCTCGGGCGCCATCGAGGAGTTCATGCGTTATGGAGCTATGTTCATCACGCTTTTCCCTCGCACCGCGACCGAGGACCTCGACTTCGAGGACGTGCACATCAGGACCGGACAATCGGTCTCGGTGTCGCCGGTCGCCGCGAACCGCGATGAGCGCCAGTTCGAGCACCCAGCGCAGTTCGATATCCACCGCGACGCGTTCGGGCATCTCGGTTTCGGATACGGCGTGCACGGATGCGTCGGCCAGCAGGTTGCTCGGCTCGAGATCCGCGAGGCTATCACCCAGATGCTGGGCGGCCTTCCGGGCCTGCGTCTCGTGCACGCCCAGCAGTTGGAGCCGATGCCGTTTGCGCATCCCGTTGCCACCTATGAGGCCGGCGAAGTGATCGTCGCGTGGGAGTAGCCGCTTGACGAGCGATCCGGAGGCCTTCCTGCAGTCGAGGTCTGCCCGGAGACACCACGAGAGCGTCCTTGGCCCGCAGGCGCTGCTCGTCGAGAGGGCCGCAACCGACTCCGTCGATGCGATCGTGAGCGCGTCCGGCGTCGGCACCACCCTCGAAACTGTGAAGCTTGCGACCGCTCCGGCTCTCGCTGCGCGCATGTGAGATCACGACGATTCGCATGACCCGCGGCACCAGCGAAAGGTAGATCGACGATGAAGTACCGCAGTTTCGGGAGGACTGGATGGGATGTCAGCGAGATCTCGTTCGGCGCGTGGCAGTTGGGTGGCCAGTGGGGCCGCATGGACGATGAGGAGTCGATTTCGACACTCCTTCACGCGTACGAGAAAGGCATCAACTTCGTCGACACCGCGGAGATGTACGGCTCCGGCCACAGCGAGACGGTGATCGGTGAATCGTTGCGGCGCTGGCCTGGGGGCCGCATCTACCTGGCGACGAAGATCCAACCGACCCGGTGGCCGAGTCCCGACGAGGACAACCCGTCGATGGCCGGCAGGTACCCGGATTGGTACCTGCGCAAGGGCGTCGACCTCGCCCTCGAGCGTCTGGGAACGGAGCGGCTCGACCTTTTGCAGTTGCACTGCTGGCTGGCCGACGGCATCCACTCCCTTGACTGGCTCGAGACCATCAACGCCCTACGCGTCGAGGGCAAGATCGACAGGGTTGGGGTGTCGATCCGCGACTATCGCCCGGAGGAGGGCATCGAGGTCGCCAATCTTGGGCTAGTCGACTCCATTCAGGTGATTTTCAATCTGTTTGAGCAAAGACCGGTGGATGCCTTGTTCCCTGCTGGAGCGACCACCCGAACGGCGTTCATCGATCGCGTCGCCCTCGACTCGGGGTCTCTGTCCGGGGAGTGGACGAGCGAAACGTACGACCGTTGGGAGGAGGGGTCGGTGCCGAAGCAGCTATTTCGGGGCGAGCGATTCGCCGAGACGGTCCGCCGAGTGAATAGCCTCAAGACGCTGTGTGCGCCGTTCTATCCCACCCTCGCCGAGGCAGCCATCCGCTACGCGCTCAGCGCCGCTGAGGTATCGACGGTGATCGCGGGCATGAGCAATAAAACGAACGTCGACCGAAACGTGGCGTACTCCGACGGCGCCCCCTTCCCGCCCGAGTTGCTGGACCAACTCGCGGCACACCGCTGGCCGAGGAATTACTACACATGACCACAGACGCCGCGACCGTCGCGCCGCGCGAGGTGCGGGCGGAGTTGCTCTCGTTCGCCGAACTTGACTCCGCGATCGCACTGTCTCCCCTCGCATACCTGCCGCTCGGGAGTCTCGAGTTCCATGGGGCTCATCTGCCGATTGGGCTCGACGCACTGAATGCCCACGGGGTGTGCGCCGGGGCCGCCCGCATCACGGGTGGGGTCGTGCTTCCGACCCTGTACCAGGGTACGGGCGGTGAGCACTCCGACTACCCGTGGACCATAATGATGCCGTCGTCAAGTGTCATCCGGTCGATCCTCACTCAGACTCTCGTCCGGCTTGAGGACTTCGGCGTGCGCGGCGCGGTTCTCTTCACCGGGCATTTCGCGGGCGAGCAGTCGGCGATGATCGACACCATCGCCGACGAGTGGAACGCGGTGACTGGACGTACCATGCACGTAACCGCAACGGGCGTCAACCGGTGTCCGGTCTCCCCAATTCCTCCCGACCACGCCGCGGAATTCGAGACGACGCTACTTCACTCTCTGCATCGTGACCTGGTGCACATCGACAAATTACCGAGCGCGATCGAGCGGCCCGCGGTCGACCCCGACGGGAACCTAATGGGGTCGCAGCGACACGATCCGACTCATGCGCTGTGGGGAATCTTCGGACCGGACCCTCGGGCCTTCGATCCCGCGGCGAGCGAGGAGCTTCTCGACGTCCTCGTTGCGTGGCTGGCGGGCATGGTGCACCCCCACTGACGGTGGATGCGCACGCCTCCGTAGCTCCGAACCACTTGGCACTTTCGGCGAGAGTGAACTCGCGCACTGCACGAGAGCGATGAGGCGGTCGATCAACGGGGCGCTGGCGGTTTGGTCCTCGAACATGCCTCACCGCCCCGAGAACGCAAGGTTGCTAGTGCGCATCCCGCCCGGCGACGGCGGTGACCTCGGCCGTTGCATCCATCGAGACCGGCTATGGGCATCTGTCGATCCAGTGGAATCCCGACGCCGGTGGCGCTTTCGGAGCCCGGTTCAAGGCGCGGACGGCTCGACTTGCGAGTGTCGCCGGCGTCAGCTTGAGCGTCCGCGTCAGCGGTGACCACCGGCCGCTCGACCTCGATCGCCTAGCTACTCACACACGACAGCTACGCGCCGCGGATCACGGAGCCCCCCGTGGGATAGCGACGAGACTTGACGCTCCCCCGGCCCGGGGATAGTGTCGTCAACGCATCATTGAAACGATTCATCGGCAACCGCCGTCCGAAGAGGAACGACCCATGACTGACTTCGCGACCATCGCGCCCCGTCTCGCCGAACAGGCGATCGAGCTGCCCTCCTGGGCCTTTGGCAACTCGGGCACCCGTTTCAAGGTCTTCGCCCAGCCGGGCGTACCCCGTGACCCCTTCGAGAAGGTGTCCGACGCGGCGCAGGTACACACGTATACCGGGCTCGCCCCGACCGTCTCGCTGCACATCCCGTGGGACAAAGTGGCGAGCTTCTCCGACCTCGCAAAGCACGCCGCAGACAACGGCGTCTCCCTCGGCACCATCAACTCGAACACCTTCCAGGATGACGACTACAAGCTAGGCAGCCTGACGCACTCGGATCCGCGCATCCGCCAGAAGGCCATCGACCACCACTTCGACTGCATCGCGGTGATGAACGAGACCGGATCGCGCGATCTCAAGATCTGGCTCGCCGACGGGACCAACTACCCGGGCCAAGACGACATGCGCTCCCGCCAGGACCGGCTCGCCGACTCGCTGCAGAAGATCTACGCGCGCATCGGTGACGGGCAGCGCCTCGTGCTCGAGTACAAGTTCTTCGAGCCAGCGTTCTATCACATGGACGTTCCCGACTGGGGCACCAGCTTCGCGCAGGTCAGCTCACTGGGCGACAAGGCGCTGGTCTGTCTCGATACCGGCCACCACGCCCCTGGCACCAACATCGAATTCATCGTCATGCAGCTGCTGCGTCTCGGCAAGCTCGGCTCCTTCGACTTCAACTCACGCTTCTACGCGGATGACGACCTCATCGTCGGCGCGGCCGATCCGTTCCAGCTATTCCGCATCCTCGTCGAGGTCGTGCGCGGCGGTGGATACGGCTCCGGGTCGGACGTGGCCTTCATGCTCGACCAATGCCACAACATCGAGGACAAGATCCCCGGTCAGATCCGCAGCGTGCTCAACGTGCAGGAGATGACGGCGCGCGCCCTGCTCGTCGACGCCGAAGCCCTGGCTGCCGCGCAGCGCGCTGGCGACATCCTGGCTGGCAACGGCATCATTATGGACGCCTTCTATACGGATGTTCGCCCGCACCTGGCCGGTTGGCGCGAGTCGCGCGGCCTACCGGCCGACCCGATGGCAGCGTACGCGGCCAGCGGCTACGGCGCCTCGATCGTCAGTGGACGCGTCGGCGGCAACCAGGCTGGCTGGGGCGCCTGATGTCTGGAACCCGGCAGATGCAGCGCGTCTGCTTCGAATTGCGGGTTCGGCCCGAGCTCATCAACGAATATGTTCAGCGTCACACCGCCGTCTGGCCGCGGATGCTGCGCGCCATCGAGCGGGCCGGGCGAAGCAACTACTCGCTCTTCTTGCGCGACGACGGCATGCTGATCGGCTACTACGAGGTGGAGGACGACGTGGCATCAGCCCGCACCCTGGCCCTCGATCCAGACACAACCGAGTGGGAGGCTGAAGCTGCGCACTTCTTCGTTGCCCTCGGCGGCGACCGCCCCGACCAGGGTGCCCCGAAGCTCCGCGAGGTCTTCCACCTCGAGGACCAACTGACATCGATCGGAGACACGCACTGATGGAGTTCCGCTACCTGGGCAACTCGGGATTCAAGATCTCGGAGATCACCTACGGCAACTGGCTCACCCACGGATCACAGGTCGAGAACGACACCGCGATCGCCTGTGTGCGCGCGGCGCTCGACTCCGGGATCACGACCTTCGACACCGCCGACGTCTACGCCAACACGAAGGCGGAGAGCGTGCTGGGCGAGGCTCTGAAGGGTGAGCGTCGGGCATCCATCGAGATCTTCACTAAGGTGTTCGGGCCGACCGGACCCAAGGGCCACAACGACGTCGGTCTCTCGCGCAAACACATCCTGGAGTCGATCGACGCCTCGCTGACCCGCCTGCAGACCGACTACGTCGACGTGTACCAGGCACACCGATTCGACTACGAGACGCCGCTGGAGGAGACCTTTCAGGCCTTCGCTGACATCGTCCGCCAGGGCAAGGCGCTCTACATCGGCGTGAGCGAATGGACCGAGTCGCAGCTGCGCGCCGGTCACGCGCTCGCCGAGCGGTTGAACGTCCAGCTCATCTCGAATCAGCCTGAGTACTCCGCACTCTGGCGCGTCATCGAGGGAAGGATCGTGCCGGCGTCGATTGAGCTCGGCGTATCACAGATCGTTTGGTCCCCCATAGCGCAGGGCGTACTGACCGGCAAGTACCTTCCGGGCGCCCCGCTCCTCGAAGGCTCACGCGCGACCGACGACAAGGGTGGCGCCGGCGCCATGGCGCGCTGGCTCACGGATGACGTGCTTACGCGGGTGCAGGGTCTCGCCCCGATCGCGGCGGAGCTCTCGCTTACCTCGGCGCAACTGGCGGTCGCGTGGGTGCTACAGAACCCGAACGTCGCCGCAGCCATCATCGGCGCCTCGCGGCCTGAGCAGGTGGCCGAGAACGTGAAGGCATCGGGCGTTGTGATTCCGGCCGAGCTGATGACTCGCATCGACGAGGTGCTCGGAGACGCCATCCAGCACGATCCGTCGCAAACGAATGACCGCTCCCCGAAGGCCCGCGAGGCCTGATCCGCGCCGCGGCCCTCGCCCCACCGGCACGAACACCACCCTGAAGGAACCATGAGCACCGCATCCGAACTCGTCTCGCGCAGTAACCGGCTCGGCGCTGACCCCAAGAACACGAACTACGCGGGCGGCAACACCTCCGCGAAGGGCTTCGAGACCGACCCGGTCACGGGTGAGGCGGTTGAGCTGCTCTGGGTCAAAGGATCCGGTGGCGATCTCGGCACACTGACCGAGGCAGGTCTCGCGGTGCTGCGCGTGGATCGGATGCGCGCCCTCGTCGGCGTGTATCCGGGCGTCGAGCGTGAGGACGAGATGGTCGGGGCCTTCGACTTCTGCCTGTTCGGCAAGGGTGGGGCCGCTCCGTCGATCGATACCGCCATGCACGGACTGGTCGACGCGAAGCACGTCGACCACCTGCATCCGGATTCGGGTATCGCCTTCGCCACCGCGAAGGACGGCCAGAAGCTCACGAAGAAGGCCTTCGGTGACCAGGTCGTCTGGGTTCCGTGGCGTCGCCCAGGCTTCCAACTCGGACTGGAGATCGCCGCCATCAAGGAGGCCAACCCGTACGCGATCGGCTGCATCTTGGGTGGTCACGGCATCACCGCCTGGGGTGACACCAGCAAGAAAGCCGAGGCGAACAGCCTCTGGATCATCCGCACCGCCGAGGAGTACCTCGAGAAGTATGGCAAGAAGGCGCCGTTCGGACGCGAGGTCGCGAAGAACGCGTCACTTCCGGAGGCCGAGCGCCGGGCGAAGGCCGCCGCGCTCGCACCGACCATCCGTGGACTCGCCTCGCACGACAAGCCCGTGGTCGGACACTTCACTGATTCGGATGTCGTGCTTGACTTCCTGGCGTCGGCCAACGCGCCGAGGCTGGCGGCGCTCGGCACCAGCTGCCCCGATCACTTCCTGCGCACCAAGGTCAAGCCGATGCTGCTCGATCTGCCGGCCGGGGCATCCGTCGAGGCGTCGATCGTACGGCTGAAGGAGTTGCACGGGGAATACCGCGCCGACTACACCGCCTATTACGAGCGTCACGCGGGCTCGACTGGCTCGACTACAGATACACCCGCTATGCGCGGCGCAGACCCGCTGATCGTGCTGGTCCCGGGTGTCGGCATGTTCAGCTTCGGCGCGAATAAGCAGACCGCGCGTGTCGCAGGCGAGTTCTACGTCAACGCGATCAACGTGATGCGCGGGGCCGAGTCGATCTCGTCATACGCGCCCATCAACGAGAGCGAGAAGTTCCGCATCGAGTACTGGGCATTGGAAGAGGCGAAGCTGCAGCGGATGCCCAAGCCGAAGTCCCACGCGACGCGCGTCGCGCTGGTGACCGGGGCGGCATCCGGCATCGGTAAGGCGATCGCCACCCGGCTCGCCGCGGACGGCGCCTGCGTGGTCATCGCCGACCTCGACCTGGCCAAGGCGCAAGAGGCGGCGGCCGAGATCTCGGGGGGTGGCGAGCACGGTTCGGATGTTGCGATCGGTGTTGCGATGAACGTCACCGACGCCGAGGCCATCGCTCGTGGTGTGCAGGATGCCGTGCTCGCCTTCGGCGGCATCGACATCGTCGTCAACAACGCGGGCGTCTCGCTCAGCAAGCCGCTGCTTGAGACCACCGAGCAGGACTGGGACTTCCAGCACGACATTATGGCCAAGGGATCGTTCCTGGTCTCGAAGGCCACCGCGCCGGTGCTCATCGAGCAGGGCATGGGCGGGGATGTGATCTACATCGCGTCGAAGAACTCGGTGTTCGCCGGCCCGAACAACATCGCGTACTCGGCGACGAAAGCCGATCAGGCTCACCAGGTTCGCCTGCTCGCGGTCGAGCTCGGCGAGCACGGCATCAAGGTCAACGGGATCAACCCTGACGGCGTAGTGCGCGGCTCAGGCATCTTCGCGAGCGGCTGGGGCGCGAACCGGGCCAAGACCTACGGCATCGAGGAGGTTGACCTCGGCAAGTTCTATGCACAGCGCACCATTCTCAAGCGCGAGGTGCTTCCCGAAAATGTCGCGAACGCGGTCTCGGTGCTGACCGGCCCTGACTTGTCGCACACTACCGGCCTGCATATCCCGGTCGACGCAGGCGTCGCCGCCGCGTTCCTGCGATAGGCGTTCTGGTGGCGAAATCAAGCGGGGGCGCAGTTGCCGCGGTGGACCTCGGGGCGACGAGCGGACGCGTCACCCTGGGCTACGTCGGGCACGACGAGATCCGACTGACGGACGTCGCGCGCTTTCACAACTCCCCCGTGCGCACCATCGACGGGCTGCACTGGAGCGTGCTCGAGCTGTACCGCGATGTGGTCGAGGGGCTCGCCGCCGCCGTGCGCCAGGCGCCTCAGGTCGCCAGCATCGGCATCGACTCCTGGGCGGTCGACTACGCGCTGATGCGCGACGGCCGGATGCTCGGCGCCCCGTATGCCTATCGCGACGAGCGCAACATTCCGGCGGTCGCCGCGGTGCACGCCAAGGTCTCTCCCGAGCAGTTGTATGCCTGCAACGGGCTGCAGCACATGGCGTTCAATACGGTGTTCCAGCTCGAGGCGGATCGCGCGGCCGGGACCCTGGGGCTCGCGGACTCCTTCCTGCTGCTGCCCGATCTGCTCAGCTACTGGTTGACCGGGCGCAGCGTCGCCGAGCGCACCAATGCCTCCACCACCGGACTGCTCGGCGTCGAGACCGGCGACTGGGACTTCGCGCTGGCGGAACGCCTCGACATTCCCCGAGGACTCTTCCGCCCTCTCGTCGACGCCGGGACGGAACTCGGAGGGCTCGCCCCCTCCGCGCTGCGCGGTGTTGGCTCGACGCGCGCGGTGGTCACCACGGTCGGATCGCACGATACCGCGTCGGCGATCGTCGCAATCCCGGCATCCACCCCCGACTTCGCCTACATATCGAGCGGGACCTGGTCGCTCGTCGGCGTCGAGCTGGAGCGCCCAGTGCTCAGCGAGGCTAGCCGCGTCGCCCGCTTCACCAACGAGGGCGGCGTCGACGGCCGGGTGCGCTACCTGCACAACGTGATGGGTCTCTGGCTGCTCAGCGAGTGTGTGCGCGAGTGGGAGAAGAGCGGGGAAACCGTCTCGCTGCCCGAGTTGATCTTGCAAGCCGCCGCCGTCACCACGCCCGTCCCGGTGTTCGATGCCGATGATGAGACCTTCCTCGCGCCCGGCGATATGGAGTCGCGCATCGCGGCCTGGTTCACTTCGCGCGGTCGTACGGCTCCTACATCCAGGGCCGAGTTGGTCCGCACGATCATGCAGAGCCTGGCGGACGCATACGCCCACTCGATCGCGACCGCGCGGGCCCTGAGCGGCGCCGCGGTGTCGGTCGTGCACCTGGTCGGCGGCGGGAGCCAAAATGCCCTGCTCTGCCAGCTCACCGCGGACGCGACCGGCCTTCCGGTGCTTGCGGGTCCGGTCGAAGCGACCGCCATCGGTAACGTTCTAGTGCAGGCGCGGGCGCAAGGGTTCGTGAGCGGCGACCTTGAGGCACTTCGGGCACTCGTGGTCCTCGCGTTCCCGGTAGTTCGCTACGAACCTCGCGCCGGCAGTACATCGTCCGCCTAAACCACCAAGAAGCTGGAACCCATGAAGAACCTCGATATCCCCGCCTTTCCCTTCCCGCTCTCGAGCGTCGTGCTCGGGCTCATGCGCATTCAAGAGTTGGATGATGCACAGGTTCAGACCCTCGTCGGTGCGGCCATCGACAGCGGGATCAACGTCTTCGACCACGCCAACGTCTACGGAACCCCGAGCCACAGTCACGGCTGCGAGGCCCGCTGGGGGGAGGCGATCACGCTGAGCCCGAGCGAGCGCGACGCGATCGTCATCCAGAGCAAGGTCGGAATCCGAAAAGGCTTCTGGGACTTCTCGCGCGACCACATCCTCGCCGAGGTCGAGCTTTCCCTCGCCGCCCTGAAGACCGATCGCCTCGACGTTCTGCTGCTTCACCGTCCCGACACCCTGATGGAGCCCGAGGAGATCGCGGCCGCGTTCGACGAACTGGAGGCGAGCGGCAAGGTGCGCCACTTCGGCGTCTCCAACCAGACGCCCGGGCAGGTCGAGCTGCTGAAGACCGCCGTGCGGCAGCCACTGCTGTTCAACCAGGTCCAGCTGAGCGTCACCCATGCCCCGCTCATCGCGCAAGGCATCTCGGCCAACATGCAGGGACTTGACCAGTCGATCGATCGCGACAACGGGATCCTCGACTACGCCCGCCTGCACAAGATCACCCTGCAGGCGTGGTCGCCGTTCCAGAAGGGCTTCTTCGACGGGACCTTCCTCGACGACCCGGCGTATCCCGAGCTGAATGCCGTGCTCACGGCGCTGGGGACCAAGTACGGCGTGACCCCGACGGGCATCGCCGTGGCGTGGATCACCCGGCACCCGGCGAACATGCAGGTGGTGCTCGGCACGACCAAGCCAGAGCGCGTGCGCGACTCGGCGGCCGGCGCCGACATTCCGCTTAGCCGCGAAGAGTGGTACTCGCTGTTCACGGCGGCTGGATACGTGCTACCGTAACGCTGGCGTCAGGAACCAGCAGCCCGGCGGCCTCCGCGCTCGAGCGGCCTACCTGCTCGGGCGGCTCGTCGACTCCCGCAGCATGAGTTGCGGAGCCGGCGTCTCGATGACGACATGGGTGACCTCGTTGGATCCCTCGGCGACGTGGGCGACGGCCGCGACACCGAGCTCACCCAGCGGCATCCTGACGGTCGTGATTGGCGGCCAGGTGGCATCCGCGTACCAGACGTCGTGCAGCGCGACGATCGACACGTCATCCGGCACTCGGAGGCCGCGCGCGTGAATGGCGGCCAGGACGCCCAGCGCCGCATTGAGGTTCGCGACCACCAGCGCGCTCGGCAGGCCGCCGCGCCGCAGGAGCTCTTCGATCGCGGCACGGCCATCGGATCCGGTGTAGCCGAGCGCGGTCATCCAGCGTTCGTCAACGGCGAGGCCGGCATCGTTGAGAGCGCCGCGGAATCCGCCTTCGCGGCGAGCGCCGGTCGCACTCCCGGGGAGTCCACCGACGAAGCCGATGCGCTCGTGACCGAGCCCGCTCAGATGGTCGACCGCGATCCGGATGCCCGCTGCGTCGTCGAGGATGATCGTGCTGAGCGGTCCGTCGGCGATCGAGTTGATGACCACCACCGGGGCTGACGTGGCTCCGAGCGCGGGCACCTCGGGGGCGTCGTCCGGGAGCTGCAGGATCACGCCGTCGATGCGCCCTTCCGCGACCACGCGTCGCAGCCACTCTGCGCCTTCGGCTGAGCTCTCCGCCATCGACTCGGAGCGGCCAAGCACGATCGCCAACCCCCGCGCGGCAGCCTCGTGCTCCGCCCCGCGCGCCAACTCGGCGAACACCGCGCTGGTCACGTCGGGGACGACGAGGGCGATCGTGCTGCTGCGGGACGTGCGCAGGGAACGTCCGGCGTGATTGGGCACATAGTCGAGTTGCTGCGCCGCCGCGAGGACTCGAGCTCGGGTCTGCTCGGAGACTCGCAGGGTGCTATCTCCCGAGAGAACCCGGGAGACGGCAGACGGCGAGACACCCGCGAGCGCGGCGACGTCACTGATCTTGACCATGGCTCCGCCCATCTTGCCGCGTCCGCGGTGTCGAATCCGCGACGCTGGCCGGATCAGGCGTCGAGGTGCACAACCTCGTTCGTCTCCATGGAGCGGTACAGGGCATCCACCAGCTCGATGGTCTTCACGTTGTCCGCCACCGAACTCCGGGGTGTGCTCCCGGTCGCGATGGCCTCGAGCACCGAACCCATCGTGCCGATGAAGGCGTGCGGAAACCATCGCTGCGTCACCGGGTACGGGGCCCAACCGTCGGTAGGCACGACCGTGCTGTAGACCTCAAGAGTGTCGGGGCGACCGTCCGGGTAGTCGTACATGAGGCCGAGCGTGCCGCGGATCGCGCCCGCTGTCCCCTCGATCCTGAACTCTGCGGTGTTGTCGCCTGCCACGTTCATGTGGTTGGCGTAGATCAGAGCGGAACTCCCACTGGCGAACCGGAAGCTACTCTGCGTGCGGGTCTCGCCGTCTGGGTACTGGCCGGGCACTCGTCCGCCGATCGAGTAGACCGAGGTGGGTTCACCCATGAACCAGCGCATCGTGTCGTGGTAGTGGATGGAGTGAACCATTATCTCGAGCCGCTCCATGCTCTTCGCCCAACTCCACAGCTTCCAGTCGGTGAAGACGTTGACCGCGAGGGTGAAGGTGGTGAGCTCGCCGAGCCAGCCCAGCTCGATCATGCGATGCGCCGCAGCGATGCCTTCGTCGAAACGCAACTGCTGATTGACTGCCGCCACGATCCCCGCGTCGGCCGCCAGCCCGGCAAGCTCGCGTGCCGTCTGCGGGTCAACGGTGAAGGGCTTCTGGGAGAGGATGTTCTTCCTCGCAGCGACAACCTTCCGGAAGATTGCAGGCTGTTGCGTCACCGGCACCGCAATGTCGACGACCCCGATCCGGTCGTCGGCAAGCAACTCATCAAGGTCTGCGTAGACATGCGGGACACCGTGGCGTTCCGCCACATCGCGGGCACGATCGGGGTCGACATCGGTGATCCCGACGACCTCTAAGCCGGCCTTGCGGTAGGCAACCAAATGCTGACCGTCGACGATGCCCCCGGCGCCGACGATCGCGATCGGCAGCTTGTGCGCCTCGGGGATCTTCAGACTGCAGGAGTCGGAGATGTCCTGAAAGAGATCGATCACTGTGCTGCCTCCGCCTTCGCTGTGATCGCGTCGCGGTACTTCACCGTCTGGAGATGCTCGCAGTAAAGAACGATTTGCTCGTCATCGGCCCGGAACACCTCGTACGACACAACGATCAGCCCCATGTCGTCGTACTTTGGCTCTTTGCGCACCAACGTGCGCATGGAGTAGATGGTGTCGCCGATGAATACCGGCTTGATGAAGCGCAGCTTGTCGTAGCCGTAACTGAAGGTGTTGACGTTGTTGTGGGCGAAGAGGCCCATGCCGTAGCCGAAGACCAGGGCCCCCGGCACGATGCGTCGACCGAACATCCCCTCCTGGCGAGCCCAGATGTCGTCGGCGACGTAGGGATGGAGGTCGACCAGCAGGCTGCTGAACAGCATGACTTCGCCCTCGGAGATAGTCCGCCGGATCGAGCGGTCGACCTCGCCAACCTCATAGTCCTCGTAGAGCTTCACATCCTGGTTCCAGACCGGAACCTGATAGCGAGCAACAGGGTCTGAGTTGGGATTGATCATTCGACTACCCCCCGGTGTGCAAACTCTTCGCGGATCGCATCCGTGTGCTCCCCGAGCCGGGGCGCAGCCTTCCCGTGCTTCAACGGGCGCCCATCGAATCTGACTGGCGTGCGAAGGGTCGGGATGTCGACAGTCGGCCCGCCATTCAACCCCGGGCGGGTCACACGCTGCGTCATGTCGAGAGCGCGAAAGCCGTCGTGGACGACGAGCTTTGACAGGGTGAGGACCGGTGCGCACCAGACGTCGGCGGCATCCAGAATCTCGAGCCAATGTTCGGTGGACTGCGTCGCCAGGTGGTCGGCAAGAGCCTGCGTGATGGTGGCCTGCTCTGACCACCAGGTGTCGGGGTCGGTGTACTGCCCAAGCGCCGTGAGGCCGATCAGCTTGCCGAGCTCTGGCACCGAGGTCATGGCGATCGCCAGGTAGCCGTCGGCCGTCGGGTAGGTCCCGTACGGTGCCTGCAGGAAGGCATGCGCCGTATTGCGCGGGCCACGTTTGACCTCAAAGCTTGGATCAGCCAGGTGCGCACTCAGCACTTCGAACTGCAGATCCAGCATCGACTCCAACAAGCTGGTGTCGACACGTCCGCCAATTCCGGTTCGCTCGCGACGAAGGAGCGCCGCCGTAATCCCGCTCGCCAGGTGAATCGAGGAGATGATGTCGGCAACCGCAATTCCGACCGGCACGGGCGGGTCGTCATTGCTGCCACTGAGCCACGGAAGGCCTGACAGCGATTGGGCGAGAAGGTCCTGCCCGGGCCGATCTTTCCACGGGCCTTCTGCACCGTAGCCGCTCACGCTGGCGTACACGATTCCGGGGTTGACCTTCGCGACCGCCTCGTAGCCAAATCCGAGCCGCTCCATAATGCCGGGACGGAAGTTCTGGATGATCACGTCGGCTTTCTTGACCAGCGCCCAGACGCCTTCGCGATCAGCTTCGTTCTTCAGGTCGGCGGCGTAGCTCTCCTTGTTGCGGTTGGTGATGTGGAACGACAGAGTGTCGCCATCGTTCACGATCCCCGCGAAGGCGAGCTGTCGACCGATATCACCACTCTGCGGTCGTTCGATCTTGATGACCCGAGCTCCGAGGTCGCCGAGGCGCATGGCCGCCATCGGCGCGGACAGAAACTGGCTGAAGTCGAGGACCAGCATCCCCTCAAGCGGCAGCGGTGTTGAGTCGGTCATGACCTATCCAAGGAGTAGGCGCGGATCGCACTGCGGAACAAGATGTCGTCTTGCTGCTCGTGGTTCAGGTGACCGATCACCTCGCGTTGCGCGCGCCACACCCCGACGAAGTCCCCGGCAATCGTGGAGACCGGCCAGTCGCTGCCGAGCATGACGCGCTCGGAACCGAAGTGCTCGACCACGTGATCGACGTAGGGCAACCAGTCGTTCCAGGTCCAGTCGGGTGCGGATGCCGTGTTCAAGCCCGAGAGCTTCACACTCACGTTCGGGCGGGCGGCGACGTCGACCATCAACGAGGCCCACGGCTCCCAGTCCTTGTTCGCGATGTCGGGCTTGGCCATGTGGTCGAGCACGAACGTTATCTCAGGGTGCCGCTCGGCCAGCTCGGCCAGCATGACCAGGTGCTCGGGAATGACGCTGACGACGTCGAGCGGGAGTCCACGCGGGGCGAGCAGCCGGATGCCGGCGTCAACCTCGGGGCGAAGCAGCCAGCGCGGGTCTTCATAGCTGTGGTTCAGGACCCGGATGCCGCGGACGGCGGACGAGGCGGAGTAGAGGTCGAGCGCCGCCTCGGCTTCGGCCGTGCGATCCAGCGGAGCCCACACCACCACGCCCCGCACGATCGGAAGCCGTGCCGCGACCGAGAGCATGTAGAAGGTGTCCTCGTAGGTGTCGGCGGCCTGCACGAGCACGGTCGTCGTGACGCCGGCCGCGGCGACATCTTCCGCGACATCTTCCGGACCGAAGTCAGCATTAAGCGGCAGTCCCGCCGCATCGAGCCAGTCGTAGCGCCGCTCAGAGGGCTTCCAGAGGTGCTGGTGGGTGTCGATCATCTGACTGGGCTGGTAGAGGTCACTCATGGGGACTCCCTGGTTGGCGGTTGACAAAGTAAAGGTGCACGAAGGCGACGACGACCTCGCCCCGCTGGTTCAGAACCTCGACCTGCTCATCGGCGAAGCCGAACAGCTCTGGCTGCTTCGGGTGCTCACGAAGGGCCACGATTTCGCCGCGCGAATGGATCGTGTCGCCGATGTACACCGGGTGAATGAACCGCACCTTGTCATAGCCGTAGCTCATCGCCTGCTCGTTGATCTCGCCGGCGAGCAGGCCGACCGCCATCGAGAGAATCAGGGTGCCGTGCGCCATTCGCTGCCCGCCGGGAAGCGTCTTGGCGAACTCGGCATCCATGTGGTGGGGGAAGAAGTCACCTGTCTGGCCGGCGTGGAGCACGATGTCGGCCTCGGTGACGGTGCGGCCGTGGCTCTTCCGGGTCGACCCGAGCTCGTACTCCTCGAAATAGGTCATGCACGAGCCTGGCTCTGGATCGCTTCGGTCAGATGCAGCTCCGGCAGCTGCTCGATGGCATCGAGCGTGGCATCGCTCACCCTGCGAGCAAGTGTCGCGTCGCGCACCAGGTGTGAGAGCGCAAACTGCAGCTCTGGCCAGCCGAGCACCCGCGGGCGCACCCACGCACGCTCGAGCGTGCGCAGGGTGTTGCGAAAGAATCCGCGGGTCGCGGCGTTGTCAGCCTCGCTGCGCCAGGCTCGCAGATTGCCGGGCTGGCCGCCGCCCGCGGTGTACGGGCCAACCTGGGCTTCGGCACCGGCAAGAGTCGCGGCCACCGCGATCGCCAGCTCAGGATGCCGCGAGCTCGCTGACACCGCGATCCCGGCTCCGCCCAGGGTTGACCCTGCCGACTGCCCGTCAAACGATGGCAGGTCGTCATAGGCAAGCAACTGTTGCCGAAACCCGGGCCTCGAGTAGTTCGTATAGCCAAAGAGGGCAACGCCGACCTGATAGTTATCGCCGTGGTCTGTGGCTCCCACCAGCGCCTCGGCGACGTCGATCGGGTTCGCGTCTGCGCACCAGGCCGGCACGGCATCCGCCAGTTCGATCATGAACTCGAGCACCTCGCGCGCGACGTCGCGGTCGAGAAAGCGGTCGGGCTGTGCCAGCGGTGTACCGCGCTGCGCCATCAGCGTCGTGAAGGTGCTGAACGCGTCCACTGGCTTGTACGGCCAGAGCACGACCCCGGTGTGCGCGAGTTCGAGCGCGTCGCTCCAGAACACCGGCGCCCCGTCGCAGCGGTCGGGGCGGAAGGCGCTGACCTGCGCAGCCGCATCCACGCCGAGCGCCCACTGCGTGCCCCCGTACCGGTACGACTCGTGCGAACGTCCGACGCTCTCGCGCTCGAGCTGTGCCAGCTGAGGCAGCGCATCGAGCGGCAGCAGCGCGCCGGCGGCCGCAGCATCCGGCACGTGTGGGTGGTCGATGACCATCAGGTCGAAGTCGTGAGCAAAGTCGGCGACGTGCTGGTCACCGAACGCGAGCAGCGACCGCGCCTCCCACTGCACCGCGACGCCGTGCCGGTGCAGCAACAGTTCGGCGCAGGCGCGCAGACCGTCGACGCCGCGCGGGTGATCCCAGGTCATGCCTCGCAGCGAGACGGGTGAGGTCGGCGTCCCTCTCATAATCACCACCGTATGATAAATCGATTTACCATGTCAAGAGATGTGGCGGACTCAGAGGATCCGGTGCCGATCCCAGACGGCTCGCAGGGTCTCGCCCGCCAGCAACTCGGCCAGCACAACGGACTCCGCCGCCGCGCGTCGGCGCGTCGCCACGAGCACCTCCGCCTCCCGCGCCTGCGGAATCACTACCGCGCCATCGTCGTCGGCCAGCACGAGATCACCGCTGGTGATCGGCACTCCGCCGATGCTCACCGGCTCTCGCGCATCGACGATCGCCATGCGAGGCCGGTAATCGATCGGCCGAGATGAGTGAGCGAAGGCAGGGAAGCCCAGTCCGGCAATTTTCGAAGTGTCACGCAGATTGCCATAGGTCAGCACGCCCACCGCGCCGGCACCGATCGCGGCGGCGCTGAACAGTTCACCCCAGAACGCCGAGGCATTGCTCTCTGCAGTGGCGATGACGACCAGCTCGCCGCCCTGCACCCCGCTGATGAAGTCAATCGCCTCGCCATAGGGGTCATCCGGATTGTCTGCCTTGCTGGGCACGAATCGCAGCGTCGCGGCGCGGCCGAAGGCGCGTGAGCCCGCAACGAGCGGGGCGAGTCGCGTCTCAAGCACCTGCGCCCGCAGACCGGACTCGTCGAGGGCATCGCTCAACATCGCTGAGGTGAGGCGCTTATCGCCAGCCACCCGCTCAAACACACTCATCAGTCGGCGTGGAAGATCTCGGGGAGGTCCTTCCACCACTCGCCCTCGGCGCGATCACCAACGGGACGCTGCAGAGGCATGCACACCGCCCACCACTCCTGCGTGGCCTGGTCTGCCGCCATCGCCTCCATGTCGGCATCGAAGTCGGAGCCGTCGTACTCCATGTACGAGAACAGGAGCTCGCCATAGCGGTAAATCGAATAGTTGACGATATGACTGGCAGCGATCCGTTCAAGCACAGCCGGCCACACGGCGGCGTGCAACGCCTCATATTTCTCGACGCTTTCTGGCGGAAGACCAATCACCGATGCAATGCGTTTCATGCGTTCTTCCTCATTTTGTGGGTTCAGTCGCAGCCGACGGCAGCACCTCAGCGAGCCACCCCATCGCTTCTCGAACATCGCATGCTTCATGGGCGAAGCGGCCGGCATCCATCGACTCGTTGGCGGGAAGATGCGTCAGTACCACCTCAACGACCTCGCCCCCTCGTTCGATCAGATGTGTTGCGAGCAAATGGGAATGAGTTGTCCGCTGGTGAGGAATGACCCCGTCAGCAGGTGACCAGGTGATGCGAACCGGCACCCTGGCCAGCCCGTCGAGGTACGCGAACGGGGAGCGAGCACGATACTCATCGGGGAGCGCGTCGGGCACATCACCCACCTCCACGGCGATGAGATCTGCCACCCCAAGCTCACCCGAATCGCCCGGCTCATGCGGGAGGTCATGCCACCACTGAGCGAGGTCGACGATCGAGTTCGTGGCCCAGGCGGCGCCGACCCCCTCGGGATGTTGCCCCGCGAAAACCAACGCCTCCAGCCCGCCCATCGAGAGCCCGCCTGCGCCGATGGTTTGCAAGCCGAACTCGTCTCGCAGTGACGCACTGAGGTGCCACACTGCGTCGAGGTACGGCTTCCACGCCAACGAAACACCATCAAGGCTGCGGCCCCGCGCGCGCGGCGTGAGAACGGCCAGCCCGAGTGGCTGCGCAGCCTCAGCCGCACCCGTGATCGGACGGCTGAGGTACCCGCCGCCGATCCCGCCGTGCAAGACCAGTTCGGGGTTCGAGCCAAAAGGATGAAAGATCACGGCGAGCCCTCGGACTGCCCCATCCGGAACGAACAGCGCATAGTCTCGCGACTCACTTTCGGCATCCACCACACTCAGTTCGTGGATGCCCGGTGCCCGAACATTGCCCATGTCGCTCAGAGGACTTCCACAGTGGCATTGTCGATCGCGTCCCAGTCGTACACGGCCCCGAGCCCCGGGGTCGTGGGCGCGTATGCATATCCGTCCCGGATGTCGAGCGGCTGCGAGAGACCGAAGGCGAAATCTTCGATGGGGTATAGGAGCTCGAACCATCCGGTGTTGCTCATCGCCAAAGCCATCTGCAGGTTTGCGAGTTCGAGCGGGTGGTAGATCGCGGTATGCAGCTCGCAGGTCATGCCGAATGCCTCTGCGAGCCTCGCGACCTTCAAGGCGGAAGTGATCCCGCCACGCCAGGAAGCGTCAGTGCGCACGATGTCGACGGCACCGCTGGCGATGAACTGGGCCGTCAGCTGGGCACCTCCTGCGATGGTCTCGGTGCCGGCGATCGGGATGTCGAGCTTCTGCCGCAGCTTGATGTACGACTGAACGTCGTAGTCGTAGAACGGCTCCTCGAACCAGCGGTAGTCGAGCGCCTCAAGCGCGCGACCGACCCGGAGCGCCTCCTCGTAGCTGTGAGTCGCGACCGGGTCGGCCATGAGCGGGAAGTCCGGACCGACTGCGTGGCGCACGGCTGCGTAGACCTCGAGGTCGACGGATGCCGGCGCCGGCGGGTGCACCTTGTACCCGCGTATCCCGCGCGCCTTCACCTCGAGTGCCTGCGCGGCGTACTCCTCGGGCGTGGCGAGGAACATCGAACTGACGTAGACCGCGCGCCGATCGGCGGCCGTGCCGATCAACTCGTGGATCGGCAGACCCGCCTTGAGCCCCGCGATGTCCCAGCAGGCTACGTCGTATGGCCCGTACGCGTAGATCGGCGAGTGATTCCAGCGGCGGTCGAACGCGCGGAACTCGAGGGCGTTCTGCTCCCGCGCCATCGGGTTGCGGCCCAGGAAGAAGGGTCTCACTTGCGCGAACGCGCGTGCGGTGATGCGCGCATCCAGGCCGCCGGACCCGAATGAGACGCCCGTGATGCCCTCGTCAGTCTTCACCGAGATCACGACGACCTCGGGGGCCGATCCGCCGCGCAACTTCGCCCCTTCCACGGCGCCACCCGCAGCCTCGGCGATGGCACCCGGACTGCACGCCCTGATCTCAACCTCCGTGATCCTCACAGTTCAGCTATCCAAGGCCGCGGCTAGATCGGCGGGCGGGCCATCAACCCAGGCCTCCTCGAATCCGACTCCTGGAAGCGTCGGTGCATGCACGTTTCCCGCGGCATCCACGTCCGCTGGACGGCGCACCGGGTTCGAGTCAATGAGCGACTCGTAGTACGTCGTGTTGCTGATCGACATGCAGAGGTGCCGGTTTGCAATTCCTCCCCCGTGCACCTCCGCGCGCAGCAGGAACGCGTCGGCGAGGTGGGCGGTGCGCATGGCCCCGGTGAAGCCGCCGCGGAGGCCGGTGCTGGTGCGCACGGCTGCCGCGCAGCCAGCGACGATGAAGTCGGCGGTCTTCATGTGGGAACCCTCCGCCACCTCCGCCACGATCAGCGGCACCTCGACCCGTTCGGCCAGCCAGGAATAGGCCGTCACGCTGAACTCGCGCATCGGCTCCTCGTACCAGAGGTAGTCCGCGGCGCTCAGCGCCTTGCCGAGATATGTCGCGTCGAGAAGGTCGAAGCCCGCCGATCCGTCGTACATCAGCGGCACGTCCGGGCCGACGTGCTCGCGCAACGCCTCGCTCAGGCGGGCATCCTTGCGCGCGTCGCCCCAGGCGTGCAGCTTGATCGCCGGGTAGCCCAACTCGAGGCACTGGTCGGCGACGTCGAGGTATTCCTCGATCGAGGCGAAGGTTACCGTCGAGGCGTATGCAGGTAACGAGTCGCGGTACGACCCCAGCAGTTGGTACACCGGCATGTTCGCCGCCTTGCCCGCCAGATCCCAGAGCGCGACATCGACGACGCCTTGCACGAAGACCGGGAAGCGGTCGATCCGGTCGAGCTCCCAGATGCGGTCCCAGAGCAGCTCGCGGGCGAGCGGATCGCGGCCGATGAAGTCCCGGCGGATGCGGCGGTCCACGACATCCTGCAACATCGCCCCGCGTAGGGCGAACGCGATCCCCGAGACACCCGCGTCGGTGCGGATGACCAGCCACGCCCCATCCGCCTCAGGTTCGGAGCCCGGGAGCCCGGCTCGCCAGACGAACGGCGGGTCGTAGGCGGGAACGGTGACGTGCACGACGTCGACGGCGGTGATGATCATGCGGTGCCCTCCTCGGGCGTTGGAGTGTCGGCACGGAGCAGGTCGGCAAGGATGAGGTCGGCCCAGAGTGCGTCGGGGATCGGCACCGCAAAGAGCCGAGCGTTCCGTTGCACCTGTTCGGCCGAGCGCGCACCGGTGCAGACCGTCGCGACCGCCGGATGCCCGAGCGCGAACTGCAAAGCTGCCGCGGGCAGGGTGACGCCGTGGGCTTCGCACGCGTCGGCGATCGCGTTCACCCGCGCGAGAACCTCTGGGGAGGCCGGGGCGTAGTTGTACGTCACACCCGCTGGCGGCCGATCGCGGGCGAGCAGTCCCGAGTTGAAGACCGCCGCGGCGACGACCGAGACTCCGCGGTCTAGAGCAGCCGAGAGCAGCTCATCCAGCGCCCCCTGCTCGAGAAGGGTGTAGCGGCCAGCGCACATCACCACGTCGAGGTTGGTGTCTCGCACGAACCGGGTGAGCATCTCGGTCTGGTTCATTCCGGCGCCGAACGAGACGATCGTCCCCTCGCGGCGCAGGGCATCCAGCGCAGGGAACGCGCCGTCCATGGCCTCCGCGAAGCTGTCATCGGGATCGTGGACGAAGACCATGTCAACTCGATTGAGCCCCATCCGCTGCAGGCTTTCCTCCAGCGAACGCCGAACTCCTTCACCGCTGTAGTCGAGCTGCCGGACCAGCCTGGAGGTCACCACGAAGCCGCCATCATCGAGGTGCGCACCATCCGGACCTTCGACTAGGAGCCGGCCGACCTTCGTCGAGAGCACGAACTCGTCCCGCGGCTTCGTGCGCAGGAACTCGCCCAGACGCCGCTCGCCCAGCCCGAGCCCGTAGTGCGGCGCGGTATCGTAATAACGTACGCCCGCGCCCCATGCCGCCTCAAGCGCGTCGAACGCCGTCTCGTCGCTGACCGCATACCCGAGGTTGGCTAGCGGTGCCATCCCGAAGGCGTTCGGGCTGACTCGGAGCCCGCCGCGTCCCAGCGGTCGCGTCCCCGGAGCGGCGCTGCTCACGGCCGTCCCTGCGCGACCGTCTGACGCTGACGCCCGAGGCCGTCGATCTCCAGCTCCATCACGTCGCCGGCGTCGAGGTACGGGAAGCGCCCGCTCAGCGCGACGCCTTGCGGGGTGCCGGTGTTGATGAGATCACCGGGCTCCAGCACCATGTACTGGCTCAGGTCGTAGACGATCTGCGCAACATCGAAGATGAGGTCGGAGGTCGACGAGTCCTGGCGCGGCTCTCCGTTGACGAAGGAGCGCAGGCGAAGCCCTGAGCCGTCTCCCACCTCCGAAGCGCGCACCAGCCACGGCCCGAGCGGGTTGAAGGTCTCGCTGCTCTTGCCCTTGCTCCACTGGCCGCCCGAGATCTCGATCTGGTACTCGCGCTCGGAGACATCGTTCGACACCGAGAATCCGGCCACGTGGGCCAACGCCTTCGCGGGCGAGGCCAGGTAGCGTGCCCGGGTGCCGATCACAACGGCGAGCTCCACCTCCCAGTCGGTCTTCGCCGAGCCCGGAGGCACCAGCACCTCGTCGTAGGGACCGACGACGGTGTTCGGATGCTTGTAGAAGATCACGGTGCGCGTCGGCGGCTCCGACCCGGATTCGGCCGCGTGGGCCGCATAGTTCATCCCGATGCAGATCACGGCGGTCGGGCGCGCGATCGGAGCACCAAGGCGGAGTCCTGAGCCGTCGCCCGCATCGTCCAGCACGGGTAGCGTGCCAGCCGCGAGGGCGTGCGCCGCCGCATCCAGCCCCCCTGCGGCCAGAAAGGCGCCGTCGAGGTCGGTGGTCAGGCCTGACAGATCGTGAACGAGCCCCTGCTCGTCGATGACCGCGGGCCGTTCGGCCCCGATCGAACCCAGTCGAATGAACTTGAGCATGGCCCCGCCTCTCAGCCGTTGATCTTCGCCCAGCCGTGACCGTCGGGGAAGACCCACTCCTCGATCGACGCGGCGAGCATCTCAGACCCCGCGCCCGGCGTCGTCGGCACACGGTAACGACCGCGAACGACCGACGCAGGCGTCACGAAATGCTCGTGCAGATGATCAGCGAACTCGATCATCCGCCCGTCCTGGGTGCCCGATATGGCGACATAGTCGAAGTACGACAGATGCTGCACGGTCTCGCAGAGGCCGACGCCGCCGGCGTGCGGACACACCGGAACTCCGAACCTGGCAGCTAAGAGCAGGATCGAGATGTTCTCGTTCACGCCACCCACCCTGCAGGCGTCGATCTGCAGCACCGCAAGCGACTTCGCCTGCAGCATCTGCTTGAAAATGACCCGGTTCTGAACGTGCTCACCGGTCGCGACTGGCATCGGGGCGAGGCGCCGTGCGATCTCTGCGTGGCCGAGGATGTCGTCGGGGCTGGTGGGCTCCTCGATCCATGCGAGGTCGAACTCGGCGAGCTGCTGCATCCACTCGACCGCCTGATCGACGTCCCAGCGCTGGTTTGCGTCGGTGGCGATCCGGATGTCGGGGCCAACCGTGCGTCGAGCGATCGCTAGTCGTCGCTTGTCGTCGTCGAGGTCGGCACCGACCTTCAGTTTGATCTGCTGGAAGCCGTCAGCCACGGCTTCGCGCGCTAGTCGCTCCAGCTTCTCGTCGCTATACCCCAGCCAGCCGGGTCCAGTCGTATACGCGGGGTACCCATCGGCCAGCAGCTCACTCGCGCGCTCATCAGAACCCTGGCGCCCCTTGCGCAGAATCTCGAGAGCATCGTCACGGGTGAGTGCATCACTGAGGTAGCGCAGGTCAATCAGGTCGACCAGTTCTTCCGGCGAGAGCGATGCGAGGTGCTGCCAGAGTGGCTGCCCAGCGCGCTTCGCGCGCAGATCCCAGAAGGCATTGATGACCGCGCCGATCGCCATGTGCATGACGCCTTTTTCCGGGCCGAGCCAGCGCAGTTGCGAGTCGTCCATCATCTCGCGCCAGGTGGCGCCCATGTCTGCGAGCAACGCCTCGACATCGCGGCCGACGAAGCGCGTCGCGAGCACCTCGATGGCATTCGTCTGGATGTCGTTGCCACGGCCGATCGTAAACACGAATCCGGTGCCGGTGAGACCCTCCTGGCTGTCGGTCTCGATCTGAAGGTATGCAGCCGAGTAGTCGGGATCGGGGTTCATCGCGTCAGAGCCATCGAGGAAGATCGAGGTGGGGAAGCGGATGTCGAGCGTGCGAATGCGGGTGACGGTGCTCATGGTTCTTTCCGGCGCGGCGTGCGCCAAGTTGTTGAGGTCGGCCGAACTGCCGTGGTCAGCTCTTGACCGAGCCCGCCAGGACACCGCGAACCAGCAGCCGCGACGAGGCGAGGAAGACAATCAGGATCGGGATCGCCAGGATCAGACCGGCGAGAGCGATCTCGGGCCGTCCGATCACGCTCTGCTGCGCCCCATTCGAGGGATTCAGTGCCGGCGTCGAGCTGAATAACACGCCGAGCCCCACCGGGAGCGTGTAGTTCTCGGCAGAACCCAGCAGCACATACGGCAGGAAGTAGTTGACCCAGGTGGCACCGAAGCTGAAGAAGGCCAGCATCCCGAGCAGGCCCTTCGACAACGGAAGCCCGATCCGCCAAAATACCCCGAACTCGCCCGCCCCGTCGACACGAGCCGCCTCGTAGATCTCGCGGGGGATCGACGTCGAGAAATAGATGTATGCCAGGAAAACGCCGAAGGGATAGAAGGCGCTCGTCAGGATCACGGCCGCCGGAGTGTCGAACAAACCGACGTTGGAAATCTCGATGAACAGCGGGAACACGAGGGCGACCGGCGGCACAACCATTGCGATCAGAGTGATTATCAGCAACGTGCGCTTGAACGGAATCGCGGTGGCGGCCAACGCGTAGCCGGCCAGGATCGCCGTGATGCACGAGATCGCCACGATTGCGATCGTGTAGAGCACCGAGTTCACGATCCACTGGAGCAGTACGCCATTTTGCAATGTCAGCAGGTGAGCCCACGCGGCACCGTAGTTGGCGAAGCTGCCGAACGAGAACGGGAACGCGTTGTTGAGCGCCGCCGCCGTCTTCGAGGGTGCAAGTAGAAGCCAGATCATCGGCAACACACTCAACAGCCCATAGACGAGCATCACGATCCAGACCACAGTCCTCCCGGCGCGACCGCCAGCGGTGCGCGCCTTCGGTGTGGAGTGAGCTGCCTTCGTGCGGGCTGAGACCGCGCCTTCCAAGGTACTCGCGGTCATTTCCTTTTCACTCCAATGCCCTCGAAAAAGTCGGTACGGAAGATTACGACAATCGCTGCGATCATGCAGACAACCAGGAGCAGTAGGGAGAGGGCTCCCGCTTCCGCGAGGTTGTTGGACTGGAACGCGAAGTCATAGCTCAGCTGGTTCAGGGACCAGTCCCTGCCGAGGCCGGGATAGACCGACGCCGATATCAACTGTGGCTCAACGAACACCTGCAATCCCGCCGCGAAGACGAGAATGCCCATGTAGACCAGGTACTTCTGGATGAGGGGAAGCTTGATCCGCCAGGAGATTTGCCAGGTGTTCGCTCCGTCAATGCGAGCGGCCTCCAGGATGTCATCCGGGAGCGACTGCAGCGAGCCGTACTGCACGACAATCCAGTTTCCGGCACCTACGAAGAAGGCCATCAAGGCAAAAATCCAGGCGAGATTACCGGTCCGCCAGATCTGGCCACCCTCGGTGATTCCGAGCGCATGCAGAGCTAGCTTGTACGGGCTGAGCGTGGGCTCAAGCAAGAAGTACCAGATCAGGACCGCCGTGGCACCGGTCATCGACGCCGGGACGATGTACGCCAGACGCAGCGGCAGGTTCCATCGGCCCCTGACCGTATCGAGCAGCAGGGACATCCCGGCTACCACAATGAGCATGGTCGGCACATAGAGAAGCAGAAAGATCCCGACGTTGCCGAGAGCCGGGAGGAAGCGGAAGTCCTGGATTGCCTGGAGATAGTTGAGGGGACCGCCGCCCGGGTTGATGACCGATGGCTCCATCGAAGTGACCCCGGCCAGTGCGATCGGGACGATGCCGAAGGCGATCAGGAGCACCAGGTACGGCGAGATCATCAGCGCCCCCACGAAAAGGCTCTTTCGGGTAGATCGTGATCGCGCCACTGCGGTCCTCTCGTGTTTCCGAACTGATTGAAAGGGGTGCCGGGAGGCGATGACCTCCCGGCACCCC
>JAYTXO010000035.1:0-9010 GCA_043742905.1 Microbacteriaceae bacterium
TTGGCAGCCAGGAAGGTCGTGCTGGCGACCGGGACGCCCATCCTGGATCGCGGTCTCTATTTTGCGAAATTGGCGGCCCGCCGTAGCTATGCGCAGGCCTGGGAGGTTCCGCGGGACCAGCTTCCCGACGGCATGTTCCTCGGAGTCGAGACGCCCACCCGCAGTGTGCGCACGGCGACCCGTCCCGGCGGTCGGATGCTGCTGCTGACGGGGGGTAACGGCCATCCCGTGGGGCGGCGTGCTTCGCCGCAGGGCGCAGCCGATGAGCTGGCCTCGTGGACGCGGACCTGGTGGGGCGACGCCGAGCCGGTCGCTTCGTGGTCGGCGCAGGATTACCTGACACCGCACGGCGTCCCGTTCGTCGGCTGGCTGCCGCGCGGCCGCGGACGGATCTATCTGGCCACCGGCTTCTCGAAGTGGGGCATGACGAACGCAGTCGCCACCGCGCTCACCCTGGTGGAGGACATCCTCGGAACGGGAAGTGCCCCGCACTGGCAGACCGTGCTTCACCGTCGGCTCACGATTCCGGCGGCCATCGCGGTCGGAGTCGGGGAAAACGCCGCAGTCGCATCCTGGTACCTCCGGGGCTGGGCTCGAGCGCTCGCGAAACCGCTGACGAGCGTCGAGACCGAGGGCACGGGTCAGATCGGCCGACGCGGAGTGGTGCTGACGGCATCCTCGTCCGTCGACGGGACGAGTACGTCGCTCTGCGCCATCTGCCCGCATCTGGGTGCGATCGTCACCTGGAACGACTTCGAGCGGAGTTGGGATTGCCCTGCTCATGGTTCCCGCTTCGCACCGGACGGGTCCGTCCTCGAGGGCCCCGCGACCCGAGCGATGGCACGCCGCTGAACCGACCGGGCGACGCGATTAGGCTGAACTCGATGAGAAATCGCCCCGCTGGTAAGCCGAACGGTAGCCGGACCCCGAAGCAGACGTCGAAGCTGGGATCCCGCTACGGTGCCCCCACTGTCCGGCGCACTGCGCTCGCGCCGGGAATCTTAGCCGCGATCGTGCTGATCGCCGGATTCGCCCTCATCGGGGGCGGCAGCTTCATCATCATCGAGTATGTCGTCGCGATCCTTGCTCTCATCGTGGGCTGGTTCGCCATCCAGGCGAAGCAATGGTGGTGGCTGCCGCTTCTGCTCGCGATTGTGGTGGCGTGGAATCCGATCTTCCCCTTCCCTTTCCACGGCCAGTACTGGTTCGGCGCGCAGTACGCCGCCGTTCTTGTCTTCATTTTGGTGGCGATTTTCGTGAAGGTGCCGATTACTGAGGCGCAGACGCCGGGCAGGGTGCGGTAGCGATGGAATACCGCCAACTGGGAGGCTCCGGACTCCGTGTCCCCGTTCTCTCGCTCGGCACCGCGACATTCGGGGGCGGTTCGGAACCGGGCTCGTGGGGCGACACCGACGAGGTCGGCGCGGCGCGCCTCGTCGACATCGCCCTGGATGCCGGTGTGAACTTCTTCGACACCGCCGACATTTACGGGGACGGTCGCTCTGAGGAGGTGCTGGGTGCCGCGATCCGCGGACGGCGCGACCAGGTGCTGATCGCCAGCAAGGCGACCCACCGCAGCGGGGAAGGCGTCAACGACGTCGGATCATCCAGGCACCACCTCACCGAGGCGCTCGAGGGCAGTCTGCGGCGCCTCGACACCGACCACGTCGACGTGTACTACTTGCACAACATGGACGTGCTCACCCCGGTAGAAGAGACGCTGAGCACGCTCGACGAGTTTGTGCGCAGCGGCAAGGTGCGCTACCTCGGATGCTCGAACTTTGCCGCGTGGCACTTGATGAAGTCGCTCTCCGTCTCGGAGCGCTACGGCTGGTCGAGGTATGTCGTACAGCAGCTGTTCTACTCGTTGGCGGCCCGTGAGGCTGAGTGGGAGCTCCTGCCACTCGGGCTCGACCAGAACGTGGGAACGGCGGTCTGGAGTCCGCTGGCGCAGAGCAGGCTCTCCGGCAAGGTGCGCCGCGGCCAGCCGATCGACGCGTCGAGCCGCACGGTTACGCCGTCTGAGACTGAGCAGTCGGCCGATCAGGAGTCTGTCTACGACCTCGTCGACGTGCTTGCCGAGGTCGCCGATGAACTCGGCAAGAGCATCCCACAGGTGGCCATCAACTGGCTACTTGAGCGCCCGACTGTCTCGTCGATCATCCTGGGCGCGCGCACCGAGGAGCAGTTGCGGCAGAACCTCGAGGCGGTCGGCTGGAGCATGAGCGCCGAACAACGCGCGAAACTGGATACCGCGAGTGAACGTCCGCTGCCTTATCCGCACTGGCATCAGCAGCAGAATCTCGCCGAACGCGTACCGCTGAACGCCTTCCGCCAGCCCCGGATGCCCTAGACTCTCAATCGCGCCTCTCCCACCGGCAAAGCCGGGCTCTGGGACGCCAGAGGCCTTCGGCTCTCGTAGTCCTTCGGGATTGCAAGCGCAACATCACAGCCGGTGGAGGATTTGTCTTCCACCCGAGGAGCAGCATGGCCACATCCGGCCAGAATTCCGGTAACACGAAGTCCGGCAGCAAGTCCGGTTCCAGCCGTCAGGGTTCCCGTCGCGGTGCCCCGCAGCAGCGGCGCCGCCAGCACCAAGACGAGGTAGGTGTCATTCCGGTTCTCGCCCGCACCGTGCGTGCGATCGAGAACTCGGCCGAGCGCGGCAAGGTCAACCCGGCGAACCGCACGCGGTTCCGCGTCGTCGCCGTTCTCGTGCGCGAGGAGCGCGCTCGCATTAAGGGCGACAAGGAACTCAGCGACGCCGAGCGCACCAAGGAACTCACCCGACTCGATGGCATCGCCACGATCATGGCGAAGACGGCCGCCCGTGACACCACGCTCATCCAGTTGCTCACCGACAACGCCCCGCTGACTACCGCCGCGCAAGAGATGCGCCGCTCGATGTTGATGGAGGCAGGCGGCGAGCTCAGCCCCGACGACCTGATCGTCGTCACCGAGGCGCCGGTCAAACCGGTCATCGAGGAGCGCCAGGTTGTTCCGCAGTCGGTAAAGGCATACCAAATGTCCAACCCCTTCCTCGCACCCGATTTCCCGTCCTCGAACATTCCCGTTGTCCAGAGCAACCGGCTCGCGAACTGGGAACTCATCGAACCCCTCTTCCGCTCATTCGAGGTCGGCGTCGGCGGCGCCGCCAGCATGGATTTGCCCGAGGCGCGGTCGCTCGCGACCCCCGGCGGTATCGAGCTGATGCGCCACCAGGCGCGCTTCGTCGAGAGCGCGCGGTCCGGCCATCGCAGCTACCTGCTTGCCGACGAGCCGGGGCTCGGCAAGACCGCGCAGGCCCTTCTGGCCGCCAACGTGACGGGCTCATATCCACTGCTGGTGGTCGTCCCGAACGTCGTGAAGGTCAACTGGGCCCGCGAGGTTGAGAAGTGGACCCCGCAGCGCGTCTCGACCGTCGTCCACGGCGACGGCGCGAACATCGACGCCTTCGCGGATGTGGTGATCGTCAACTACGAGGTGCTCGATCGCCATGTCGCCTGGCTGTCCCGCCGCGGCTTCAAGGGCATGGTCGTCGACGAGGCGCACTTCATCAAGAACAAGGATTCACAGCGCTCTAAGAATGTGCAAGCACTGTCCAAGAGCATCCGCGCGTTCACACCCAAGGCGCTAATGATCGCCCTCACCGGCACGCCGCTGATCAACCAGATCGAAGACTTCCGGATGATCTGGCAGTTCCTGGGTTGGATCGACGACAAGAAGCCGCTGACCGAGCTGATGATGCGCCTCGAGGACACCGAGCTCGATCCCGGCGACCAGGGCTTCTTCCGTGCCGCCCGCGACGCGGTTGTCGACATGGGCATTGTGCGTCGCAAGAAGGTGGATGTCGCGGCCGACATCCCCGCGCGGCGCGTCGCTGACATCCCGGTCGAGCTCGACGGCGAGGCCGGCCGATCGATCCACGAGGCCGAGGCCGCGCTTGTCGCAAGGCTCGTTGAACGCTACCGTCGCGTCCTCGCGACGCGCCCGGACTCCGATCCGGCCGACATCATCCGGCTCGTCGCGGCGGCGGAACTCGAGGAGACCCGCCAAGCTGGCGGCGACAACTCGGGCGACAACGTCTTCACCATGGTGCGCAAGATCGGGCAGGCCAAGGCCACCCCGGCCGCGGACTACACCGTCAACCTTGCCCGGAACGTCGGCAAGGTGGTCTTCTTCGCCAAGCACATTGACGTCATGGACACCGCCGAAAAGCACTTCGCCGCCGCTGGCCTCAAGACCGTGTCGCTGCGGGGCGACCAGACCTCGAAGGCTCGCCAGCTGGCGATCGACGCGTTCACCGATGATCCGGATATCGCGGTCGCCGTATGTTCGCTCACCGCCGCCGGCGTCGGGGTTAACCTGCAGGCAGCGTCCAACGTGGTGTTGGCGGAACTCAGCTGGACCAACGCCGAGCAGACCCAAGCCATCGACCGCGTGCATCGCATCGGCCAGGAGTTGCCGGTCACCGCCTGGCGCATCATCGCGGCCGGCACGCTGGACGGCCGAATCTCACAACTCATCGACGCGAAAGCGGGGCTCGCGGCCCGTGCGCTCGATGGCGAGGTGGCCCTTGAGGTGGCCGAGGGCTCGGTGCAGCTCGAGGCGCTCGTCGCTGTCCTGGCGGACGCGGTGGCGCAGCTTTAGCCCGCGCCGCCACTGCCTGCCGCCGCCCTCCGCTCCGCTCCCGCGTACGGCCCTCGCGAGCCGCACGGTGGGGGCGACTAGCTGGTGAATCGCTCGCGAACTTTCAACTATCTAGCGAGACTTGACGGGTTGTTGTCAACCCCACGCTGAGTAGTGTCTCAACCACTGGAAGATCGAACCGCAAGGGGAGATCAGAAAGTAACAGAAAGACCCTCGGGTCTCGACGAACCGCTTGCACAGGTGCCCTCGGGTGTCCGCGTGGGCGGAACGCGGAACCGGGGGTCTTTCGTTGTTAACAAATCGTCCGTCGCTAACGAATCGTCGGCGTTGTCAACGCAGCGTCGCGATCCGGCCGTTTTCGGGCCGCGAGACCTCCGTTCTCGTGCTGCCGCTGCTGTCGGCTTCGGCGGATTCCGCCGCTCGGCGTGTACCCCGTTCTATCCCCAGAGATGCGGACACCCCCTCTGGGGGCAGCGAATACCTGGCCGTCTGGCTATCTTCAGAAGTGCACTAGTTGGGGGACTAGCGGCGGCGGTGGTCTTGCCATATCGCGTTCCGATATACGGGGGTATTCACGGAACTGCGAGGCGGACCACCGCCGCCAGCATTTCTTGATAGCTCCCATCCGGTTGCCTGAGCACCTTGGTGCCGCGATCGAGCCGAGCGCCGACGTTCCCAACCGGCTCGCCCGTGTAAGCGCGCGGCCAGTTCATGGGTCTCAACCTTCTAGTGAGACTTCAGGTGTTGCGCGTTGTTCACGATTCGGTAATCTCGAAGCAATCGATACGGCGCAACCTGACACGTCCGCGAAGTGATTCGCGGGCAAGAGGGCCGCAGCCGGTGCTGAGAAGGTGACGTCGAAACCGGCGCACGGAGAGATCCGGGTGAAGGTTCCGGTGGCTGGGATCCCGAAGAACTGACGCTCCTGTGTCAGGGAGGCGGATGACCGGCAGCCCGATTGGCGCGCCGGGGTCCGCTGGAATGGTGGAAGGCTCTCATGCCGAAACCCTTTCTGCAGGCTGAGGCGGTCAGAGGTCCCGTCGGAGTTTGTGTGAGCCGACAATGGCGAGACCTGTGGCACTGACGCGGGCTCTGGCACTGCTGAACGAACCGTCCTCTATAGGTCGGTTCGCGATGCCGCTGCGGAGTTGCCCAACCCCCGAGAGCTCGCGGGGCGTGGCACGTTGAATCGACCCACAGAAGCGCCTCGGATTTCGCGACCCGGGGCGCTTCGTGCGTGAGCGGACGAAGCGGTCAGCGAGAGCTGTTCTCGGTGCGTCCGCGCACGATCCCGATGAAGGTCTCGATGGCGGGGGTTGCCCGGTCGATCGGCCAGACCAGGCTGATGGCTGTGGTTGGGGTGCCGCTGAGCGGCCGGGCGACCACATCGCGGCGACCGAGGGCCCGTGCGACGGACTGCGGCATCCGGGCGATGCCAACGCCGGCCGCCACCAGCTCGACGGAGTCGGCGTCCTGGCCGGACAGCAGGTTCTCGCCTTCCAGATCGGCGGGCGTCACCGCCTCGTCGGTTCCGAGGGCGGCGAACAGGTGGTCCTTCGAGGTGACCACGACAGGATTCTCCTCGTAGAGCCGGATCGCGCTGAACTCCTCGTTCGCGGCGGTGTCGCGCAGGAACGCAGCATCCGCACTGCCGTCTCGAAGGGCTGCGAGCGCTTCTGTCGCAGTTGCTGGCCGCAGTTCGAGCCGCTGCCGCCGCATCCGCTCCCGCCAGACTCGCTCCCACTTGCTCGGCGTCACCCCCGACACGAAGACCACGCGGAAGGTGGGAAGCGGGTCGGCCATTTCCCCAGGGTACCGAGAGCCGGGTCCCGAGGCCTGAGGCTCCGGCGACTAGCCTGAGGGGATGCCCAGACCGCAGTTCATGAAACCCGAGACCGCCGCCAAGAAGCTCGAGGTGCTGCTCGCGGCGACACCGGCGGAGTTCCAGTCCCGCGAACTCCGACGCGAGGAGCTGGCCGAGCTGCAGGCGAGCCCGCCCGAATGGCTGGCGGCCCTACGTCGCGAGGGGCCGCATCCGCGTCCTATCGTCGCCGCGCGTCTCGGAGTCTCGAACTCGGGTCTGGCCCGCGGCGGGATTACCGAGCCGCTCACTACTGCCGAGATCGGCGCGCTCCTCGCAGAGTCGCCGCGCTGGCTCGAACTCGAGCGCGACAAGCTCAAGGCCGTGCGCGCCGAAGCCGCGCGCGTGAAGCGCGAGAAGGCCGCCGTCGCCGCGAAATAGCGCGCGGCGGCTACTCCGTGCGGGCGTGCAGGTAGTCGTTGATCTCAGCGGTGAGCTCTGGGTCGATCTCGCGCTCGTGCCCGTCCACTGCGCGGATAGGCGCCGCGTGGCGTCCGCTCGACACCAGCCACGCGGCATCCGCGCTGCTGAGGTCGTCGGCGGTGAGCAGTGTGTATTCGCAGGTGAAGCCATTAGCTTCGGCCCAGCCGAAGATATCGGCCTGCGTTGTGCCCGCCAGGATGCCCTGGTCGGTGCGCGGCGTGAGCAGCGTTCGCCCACGCTGGAGGATCAGGTTCGACACCGCGCCCTCGAGCAGGAAGCCGTCGGAACTGACCCAGACCGTGTCGTCCGCGCCGCGCCGCGCCGCCTCGCGGAAGGCGCCACGGTTAATCGCATAGCTGAGCGACTTGGCACCGGCCAGCAGCCAGGGTGAGGTCTGCGCGACGTCGTGACGGTACCCGCGGTCGAGCAGGACGATTCGGATGCCGTCCCGTCGCGCCGGTGTATGGTCGGGCGCCACCGCGGCCAGCGCCCAGCCCGTCGGAACCAGAACGCCCGGGTTCTGCGCGCCGCCGCCGCCTTCGACGCCGCGCGACATGACAATCTTGACGAATCCTTCGTCGACGCGCGCCTCATCGGCCGCCGTCAGGCACTCCGCCACCTCGCGGATCGCGAAACGCCAGTGCGCGGCATCCGGAACCGGTAAGTCGAGCATCGCCGCCGAGTGCGCAAACCGCTCCAGGTGCGCTTCGAGCGCCTGCGGGTGGCCGTCGCCCAGACTGATCGTCTCGAAGATGCCGTCGCCGCGGGTGGCCGCCAGATCGAGCACGCTCAACTGGGGTGCGGCGGCATCCGCGGGGTAGTGGCCGGCGGGCGAGCCGTCGGCGTCGAAGGCCAGCCGAACCAGGAAAGGGCCGAGCGTCGGGGTGGGCGTATGGCCGGTCACGAGATCCACCTCAGCCGATCCAGGCGCTGCAGCATTCCGTTGATAGTGGGGTCGAGGCCCGGGTATGCCTCGCGGATGTCGCCGAGCATCCGTCGATCGCGGCCGTAGTCCGATCCGGGCTTACGCCCACCCTCGGCGTCGAACAAGTCTGCCCGCAGCAGCAGGACGACGAGCTCATCGATTGTCGGCAGCTCGTGCATGAACGCCCACGGGTCTTCTCCGCCATGAAGTCGCTCGCTGACGACCGAGCCGAGTTCATCCAGGGCTTCCGCGCGGAGCCCTTCCAGACTCGCGCGGCGCAGGATCTCGGTGTTTGACGTCACGATTTCGAGCCTACGCCGGTGCCCGACGTCATCTGGCAACCGCCCCGCTTGGGTGGGCATCGTGAGACTGATTCGACTCCTCGCCGGCAGGCGCCGGCAGAAGGCGCCAGGCGCCCGCCGAGCGGCACGAGACCGCCACGAGGCCCGCCACGAGTCGCAAAGAGTCGGCACCTGAGAGTGTTGCTCGGTCGCAGGGTACGGCGGGTAGAGAGGTGAGAGTCACGCGTTTTGGGGGAGGGCGGTCGAAATATGGTGCCGTCGGAGACGGCAGACTGTGTATGTGCCCGAAAGTCCGCTCGCCTTGAGCCCTTACGCGGTGCTCGGCGTTCATAGTGGCGCGAGTGCCAGCGACCTTCGGCGCGCGTACCGGTTGAGGCTGCGGCAGACGCATCCGGACACCGGGGGTAACGCCAACGAGTTCGATCGGGTGCAGCGCGCGTGGGAGCAGGTGGGCGAGCCCGAGGCGCGCGCAGCCTACGACGACGGTACGCAAAAGATCTGGAACCTGGAGAACGCGCCTCCGCGCACCTGGGCTCCGCCGGCGCCGAATACGCGCGCCAATAACTCGCGGCCGCAAGCGCGCACGCACGGACATCCTGGCGGCTGGTACCGGGAGCAGTATCTGCAGCTGCTACGCGAGTGGGTCGGACGCGGAGTCACGATCCCCGATCCCTACGATCTCAAGCTGGTGAAGTCGGCGCCGCGCGAGATCCAGCATCTGCTCGCCTCGGCCGTTGCCGAGGAGGACACCGCCGTCGTGTTGGTCGGCCTCGGCATCGGCTTTACGGTGTGGAACGACGTGCGCACCGATCCGGTCCGCCGCAACGCGCGGCCCGAGAACGGGCTCAC
>JAYTXO010000036.1:0-44344 GCA_043742905.1 Microbacteriaceae bacterium
ACCTACGTGCACTACGTCCGGCGCAAGACCGACGTTGACATCATCACCACGGTGCGCGGGCACGGATACAGACTGGGTGCGCTGTGAGCCCCCACCCCGACCACGAGCCGGGAGTCAGTGCGTCACAGGGCACCGTGGCCGATCCGGATGCCGCGGCCCTCCGCCACGCCTCCCGCACAGTCGGCCTGCAAATCGCTCTGGCGTCGAGCGTGCTCGTGCTTCTTGCGGTGATCGTTGCGTTCGCCTTCGTTTTTGCGCACCTCAACCCCGCGAAGCTGCTCGCCCTCGGGAACTACCAGGGCACCATCGACGTCGACGGGGTCTACATCGTCGTCGCCGCGATCAGCATCGGCCTTGCCGCGAGCGCGCTGGCGGGGCTGCTGAGCTGGTTCGCGACGCGTCGGGCGATCCGTCCGCTCGGCGAGGCACTGCGGCTGCAGCGCGACTTCGTCTCCAACGCCAGCCACGAACTCCGGACTCCGCTGGCCATCCTGGATGCGCGGCTCCAGTATCTGCAGCGCGGCCTTGCCGCTGGCGACCCCACCGCAACGACCGTGGGCGAGTTGCGCCGCGACACCGGCACGCTCATCCAGATCGTCAACGATCTGTTGGTCACCGCCGAGGAAGGCGGCGCGCCGATCGCAGCCAAGGCCGTTGAGGTCAACCAGGTGGCGCAGTTCGCCGTGGACTCGATGAACATTCTGGCCGCCGAGAACGATGCGACGATCAGTCTGAGCGCGGCCACCCCGATGAGCGTGTCGATGCCCGCGGCCGCGATTCACCGCTGCGTTGTGGCGCTGCTCGACAACGCTCTGCGGTTCTCACCCGCAGGATCAACCATTACCGTGAGCCTCGCCGCCGAGCGCGGAGTCGCCGAGCTGCGGGTTGCGGACGAGGGACCGGGCATCACCGGACTCGGCCCCGAGCGGGTCTTCGAGCGGTTCGCCCGCGGCGACAACGGCAACAAAGACAACAAGAAAGACAGCAGCGACCGGGCGGGGTTTGGCATCGGACTGGCACTGGTCAAGGACACCGTCGAACGGTCTGGCGGGACGGCCACCGTCGAGAGTACCGGACCAACTGGGACAGTAATGCTGCTGAGGATTCCGCGCTTACGGCGCCGCTGAGCTGCCACCGACACCGAGTGTCGTCCTGAACGTCTCCACAGAGTCCGTAGTGAAGCGCACAGAGTGGGAACTTTCTGGGGACGCCGGGGTTGACTTGGCATCATGCCACAGTCTGACCAGCCCGCCGGGTTCGCGCGACGCGACATCGCCGCCGCGGCCACACTCGGCGTGGCCGCCATCGCGATCTCGGCGATCGGCTCGGGTACGGCCTCGCTCTGGGGCGACGAAGCGGCGAGCCTGCTCTCCGCCACGCGGCCGCTACCCTCACTCGCCGTCATGGCCCAACACGTCGACGCGGTGCACACGCTCTACTACTTCGGTCTGCACCTGTGGATCGGCGTGTTCGGCACCTCGCCCGTCGCCCTGCGCTTCCCCAGCGCTTTGGCTATTGGCCTGGCCGTCTCGGGGCTCGTGCTGCTGGGGCGACGGATGCGCTCACTGCGCTTCGGCATCCTGGCAGGCGCGATCGCCTCGGTGCTCCCGCGGCTGACCGACGTCGGGAGCGAGGCCAGATCGTTCGCGCTCACCGCGGCCGTCGCGGTCGGGCTGAGCCTGCTGATCACGATCCAACTTCAGTCGCCGCGCCCGAGCCGGCAGATCTGGATTGCCTACGCGGTTCTTCTGGCGTTCGGCACCGTCCTGTTTCTTTGGATTCTGCTCATCGCGGTCGCGCACCTCGTAGTGCTTCTGCTGACGCGGCGCGAGCTGGTTCGCGGCTGGCGCGTGGCGTTCCTGGTGGCGATGGGCGGGGCGTCCCCCGTTCTGGTGTTCGCTGTGTTTGAGCGTGGGCAAGTCGCCTACCTGGCGACACGTCAGGCCTATGACGTGACCGCCCTCTTCGTCACCCCGTGGTTCGAGAGCCCCTGGGTGGCTCTCGGAGCATGGCCGCTGGTGATCGTGGGCGTCGCGCTCGCGATCCGGGACTGGCGGACCCGCGGCGACCGCTGGCGGACGGCTAGCCCCACTTCGGTGTCGGCGCTGATCCCGGTTGCCTGGATGCTCATCCCGGCCGTTGCTCTGATCGCCAGCAGCGTCGTGGTCGCCGTCTACACGCCGCGCTATCTCGCAATGTGTGCGCCAGCCATCGCCCTGCTGATCGCCGTCCCGATCGATGCCCTCCTCGGATCACCCCGGCGGGCGTCTGCACCCCTGGCCGTCGTCGCCCTGCTCGCCATCGTCGCGCTGATCGCGCCAGTCTGGATCGCACAGCGCGGCCCATACGCGAAGAACTACAGCGACTGGGCGCAGATCAGCGCCAAACTGGCAGCAACCGCGCGCCCGGGTGACGCGGTCGCCTTCGACGACTCGACCCGCCCGTCTCGCCGCACCCGACTGGCGCTGCACAGCTATCCGGCGGGCTTCAAGGGGCTGATCGATGTCACGCTGAAAACCCCGTACGCCGACACCAGCAGCTGGTACGACGCCACATACACATTGGCGCAGGCGCAGGCGCTCGGACGGCTCAGCGCTGTCACGCGGATCTGGGTCGTCGAATACGCCGTCCCCGGACACGTGGATCAGACTGGACTGGCGACCCTGAAGGCCGCCGGATTCCGGGTGACCGCGACGATCCGCAATCACCGCAGCGAGATCGTCGGGCTCGAGCGCAGCTAAGGGCCTGCCTCTCTCAGAAACATCTGTGGGCCATCTTCGTAGACTTCGATGATGTTCGTCCGTCGAGTCCTCCGTCTTCTTGAGCTCGAGCGGCGAGCGATCTTGCGTTCGGGCCCGGTCATCCCGCGCACCGTGCTGTATGAGTCATTCGCTGGCAATGGGGCCCTGGATAGCCCCGAGGCGATCTTCCGGGCGCTTCTCGACGATCCGGAGTTCGCGGGGCTCCACCACATCTGGGCGCTCGATCGCAGGGCGGGTGCCAACTTCCGCCACGAGTTCGCGGGGCATTCTCGTGTTCGATTCGTGCGGTCGCGTTCGGCCGGCTACCTGCAAGCGCTCGCCCGCAGCCAGTACCTGATCACCAATGCGACCTTTCCGCCGGAATTCCAGAAGCGTCAGGGGCAGACCGTCGTCAACACCTGGCACGGAACTCCACTCAAGCGCATGGGGTACGACATGCCTGACGGGGCATACGAAGCGGCCAATACGATGCGCAACTTCTTGGCATCGGACGTGCTGCTCGCGCAGAATCCGCACATGACGCGGATGTACCTCGACGCCTACCGACTGGAGGGCACCTTCCGGGGCCGGATTCTCGAGCTCGGCTACCCGCGGACCGATCGACAGCACCTCGACGCAGAGGGCCTTGACCGCGGCATCCAGGCTTTGAGCGAAGCCGGGATCGAGGTCGGCGACCGCCGTCTCGTCGTGTACGCGCCGACCTGGAAGGGCGCCAACTTTTCGTCACCGCGCGACGATGCCGAGGAACTCCTCGCCGCCGTCCACGGGCTGCAGACCTTGCTCGGCGACGGGTACCGCGTGCTGCTCAAGGCCCACCAGGCTGTGCACGAAGCCGTCGCGGGGAGGGCCGGCCGCGGGGTACTCATCCCCAACGACATCCCGAGCAATGTGGTCCTCGGTCTCGCTGACGTTCTGATCACCGACTACTCGTCAATCTTCGTTGACTTCCTCGGGACCGGGAGGCGGATCGTCTTCTACACGCCCGACGAGTCCGATTACGAGCGCGACCGCGGGACATATTTCAGCACCGAGGAACTGCCGGGGGCCGTCACCACAACACTGCCCGAGCTTGCCGCCGCGATCCTCGCCCCGGAAGACGAGCGGAGCGAACTCGCCGCCAGCTGGCGCCAGAACTTCACCGGGCGGGACGACGGTCACGCGAGTGCTCGCCTGATCGACGCAGTGTTCCGCGACGACGCCAAGGTGCGTGTCTCCTCGGCGGCGCCCACCCCCATCCACCGACGTTCAGTGCTGATCTACCTCGGCGGCATGCGATCGAACGGCATCACCAACTCGGCGCTTAACCTCCTCGCGCACCTCGACCACGTCGCGCTCGACGTCTCGGTGCTTATCGCCCGACCGCGCACCCGCGACCAACGTGCCAACGCGGAGCGGATCGATCCGCGCGTTCGCCAGTTCCATCGCGTAGGCGGGCTCACCGCGCGCCCCTCCACAGAGGCGCTGATGCGCCTGATCGGCCGACTGTGGCCGCGCCATCAGGAGCCCAGATGGGAGCGTCGCCTCTGGGAGAACGAGTGGCAACGTTGCCTCGGGGATGCACGCTTCGACACCGTCATCGACTTCAGCGGCTACAGCCGATTCTGGACCAAGCTCGTGCTGCATTCTCCTTCGGCGCGTCGACTGATCTGGCTACACAATGAAATGTCTGCCGAAGTGGATCGGCCGGTCGCCGGGCGACGCCGGATGCGGCGCTCACTCCCCGCAGTCTTCTCGCTGTACCCGCGCTTCGACGGCTTGGTGTCGGTATCGAGCGAGCTGTCTGCCGCCAACCGGCAGGAGCTCGGCGATCGCTTCCACGTGCCGACCGGGCACTTCCTCTCGGCCAGGAACGTCATCGACGAGGTCTCGGCGCAGGAACGTCTGCGCGAACCGCTGCGCGAGGCCGCGCAGCTCGTGGATGCTGAGACCGGCGAGACCTCACTGCCCGAATGGGTGGACCAGCTCACGGCCGACGACGGCGCCCGCTGGTTCGTCACAGTCGGTCGGCTCAGCCCCGAGAAGAACCAGGCCCGCCTGCTCGAGGCGTTTGCAATAGTGCATGCCGGATATCCGGAGACCCGCATGATCCTGATCGGCGACGGACCGCTCCGCGGCGAGCTGGAGGCCCGTCGCGACGCCCTCGGGCTCGGCGATGCCGTGGTCGTCGCTGGCGCGCTCGCGAATCCGTTCCCCGTGCTCGCGCAGGCCGATTGCTTCGTACTCTCCAGCGACTACGAAGGGCAGCCGATGGTCCTGCTCGAGGCGGCAGTTGCCGGGCTCCCCATCGTCACCGTGCGGTTCGGATCGGTCGCGGATGCCGTGCCCGGCGACGAGTTGCACATCGTCCATCAGACGGTCGAGGGGCTCGCCCAGGGGATGCGCGACTACCTCGACGGCGCGGTGCAGGCCAGCGGGCTCGACTCGGAGGAATACAACGCTCTCGCCTTGCGGGAGTTCGGGGCGGCGATCGAGTCAGACGACGACTCGTCGGCAGCCTCTTTGTCGTCGTCGTCGGGAGCCGAGATCTCGGCGAGCGGGGTGACCACTACCGGGGCCGCCAAGACGGTAACAACCGTCGGACACACGTCGGTCTCCTCGACCGGGGACCGCCGCCGTCACGACCCATATTCCCGCGAATAATCCCCCCAATGGCTCGCCGAATGCGCGACGGGCCCGCGCCAACTCGCACTCAACCTCCGAGAGAGCAGAGACGCTGCTGTTCACCTTCGTGCCGCGGAGGGCCGCCGGGATTCGATCCGGGGACTACCGTGACGAGCATGCACTTGCTCGCGGTCATCGTCGTGATCGCGACCGTGAGGTCCGTGCGGCAGCGGGTGCTCGCGGCGTCCCGCACGTCCGGCCCGGCGCTCGACCTGGACGGCTGACCACTCGGCGGGGGCGACGGATCACCTTCGGCGCGGCAGGCGTCGCCGCGGTCCTGTTCGGCGGCCTCGCGGTCGCGGGCATCACCAGCGGCTTGCCCCAACACTGACGCCCGGCGCCGCCATCGGATTGCAAACTTTCGACGAGTGGCTGGCCGCGCTCCGCGAGTAACGTCGCAGTATGCGAGCTATCCACCTCACCGAGTTCGGCGGTCCCGAGAAACTCGTCGTCAGCGAACGACCCGATCCCGTGGCTGGCGACGGCGAAGAGGTGCTCCAGGTTTTGGCGGCTGGCATTAACTACGCCGACACGCACCAGACCGAGGACTCGTACCTTGCGAAGCAAACCCTGCCACTCATCCCGGGCAGCGAGGTCGTGGTGCGCGGTGCGGACGGTAACCGGCTGCTGGGTATGGTCTCGGGCGGCGGCTACGCCGAACGCATCGCGGTGAACCCGAGGCACCTCTTTTCCATCCCCGACGTGGTGAGCGACAGCGACGCGCTCACCACGCTCGTGCAGGGTGCGACCGCCTGGCACCTGCTCCGCACCAGCGCGCACCTCGCCGCGGGCGAGACGGTCGTCGTACACGCCGGGGCGGGCGGCGTCGGAACCATCGCTATCCAGCTCGCGAAGAAATGGGGTGCAGCTCGCGTGATTGCGACCGCATCCAGCCCCGAGAAACGCGCCATCGCCATCGAACTCGGCGCGGATGTCGCGATCGATTCCCGCGTAGCCGACCTCACGACCGCCCTCCGGGACGCCAACGGCGGCCGCGGCGTCGACGTGGTCCTGGAGATGACCGGCGGCCCGGTCTTCGACGCGAGCCTGCGCGCCCTCGCCCCGCTCGGCCGCCTCGCCGTGTTCGGTATGGCGGGCCGCGTCCCGCCGCACGACGTCCCGGTCGGCATGCTGATGGCCCGCAGCACCGCCGTTATCGGCTTCTGGTTGGTGCACGTCGTGCAGCGTCCTGCGATGTTCGCCGAGGCTGTGACCGACCTGCTCGGGATGCTCGCTCGCGATGAACTGCGCACGGTGATCGGCGGCCACTACTCGCTCGACACGATCGCAGACGCTCACCGCTCCCTGCTCGATCGCAGCTCGGTGGGGAAGCTGATCCTGGTCCCCTAACCGCTGGGTCCTGCCCGCTGGGTCCTGCCCGCGGGCTCCTGCCCGCTGGGTCCTGCCGCGGCGTCCTGCCCGCGGGGAAATGTGCCGAGCGCGGTCGTTCGAACAACAGCGCGCGGCACAAACCCACGCGCGACCAAGATCCGATGTTGCCGACCGCGAGCAGATCCACCTGCCCAGCGCGTCACGCGGCCCAGCGCGCCACGCAGCTCTTCGCCGCCACCGCGGCGAGCTCGTGTCAACCCTCGTCAGTCGTTCTCGACCACAAAGTCCCAGTTCGCGACGGGACGCTGCTGATCTGGAGCCCACTGCAGGATGCCCTCGCCGGTCACCATCACCGCCCGCAACTCGAAGCTGACCGCCTGACCCGGTTCCACCGTGGGCGGGGGACCCGGCTGCCCGGGAATCGCGGCGAGCTCATAGACCGCCCCGAGGTGGTCCACCGCGTGGAACTGCGCGAGCGCGAGCGGCATGCTTGCGCTCGCCGACTCGAGGGTGACCCGGAAAGTCACCGTCGTTGCCGCCGCGCGGAACGGGAGCCCCTCCCCCGGTACGACCGGTCCCGTCACTGTCGCACGCACGGTCGCATGGTTCTTGAGCCGGACGTCCACGGGGTCGCCCTCGACCGTGAGCGCGGGCTTCGCCGCCGTGCCGGTGAGCGCGCTGTCTGCGGTGAGGGACGAGGGGGGCAGGTACGAGGGCAGCGTGCCGTATGCGGGTTCGGACGCGCCAGCCGCCACCGGATGCCCCACCTCAGCCGAGCATCCGGTCAACCCGATCCCCAGCACCGTCACCGCCGCGACCGCCGCCACTCCGACTAGCAGGGTGACGGCGACGCGGAAACGACGAGCAGGCGCGAGGATCAGTGACCCCACCCGCCCCGGATGTTGTTGAACACGTCCTCACCGAAGGGCGCGAGACCACGCTGCGCCGCGAAGCCGAGGTGACCATGGCCGTCGATGCCGCCCGAGACCGTTCCTGCCGGCAGCTTGTCGCGGTCGCGTCCCGAGCTGACCCCGAAGATGTCCTCCATCGTGCGCAGCCAGCTGTAGTGGTTGTAGTAGGTGGAGCTCGTCGTTCCGGGCTTGATCAGGGGGCTGATCAGCACGCTCCCGGTGTCACCGCCGCCGCGGGTCGCGTCCTTCGCGTCGTACAGCGGATCGGCTGTCTGGCCCGGAAGCAGGTACCCCGGCGCACCCTCCGCGCTCAGCGTCACCTTCGAGACGGCCCCGGTCGGCGCGATCGGGTTGCCCGCCTTGTCGACCAGCTGGAACGAGCCGTTGATCACCGAAGAGGTCGGGGTCGCGGCCGTCTGACCGGTGTCGCTCACCGTTCCGACGAAGCTGTCAGCGGGGATTGGGCTGGCTCCGCCGGGGCCGGTCGTGTCGACGGTGTCCACCACGCCCCGCCCCGTATCGTCGGCGAGGATCGATGGATCCAAGATGTCGGTGGTCACCGCCGAGCCAAGCCCGTTGTCGTTGCGAGCGTGCGGCGTGGTGCCCGAGCCGCCGCGCACGATACCCGGCACGCAGTTGGCCGGCGTCAGCGGCGCCGTCGAGGAGCAGACCGGCGGGCGGTCGATGAACCCGTTGTCGCCCGGTCCGGGGTAGAGCTGGTTGCCGGAGGCGTCCGTGGCGAGCGTCGAGTTCGGTCCCGTGGGCTCGGTGTTGACGTTCTTGCCGAAAATATTCTGTCCCGCGGCATTCGCGGCAAGACCCTGCGAAGCGTTCGGCTGGTCGGCCAGAGTCGGGCCGTACGCGTTCGCGTTGTTGAAGCTGTTGCCGCTGTAGGTAAACGGCGGGTTGCCCTCGTCGAAGGTGATATCGATCAGGCCGCCGTCCTTGAACGCCGCCGACTTCTCGATCATCGGGATGTAGTACTGGAGGAACAGGTCGGAGGCGTAGAGACCGCCTGTGTAGTTCTTCGGCGCCATCGCTTCCGGGTTGGGGGCGCCGGGCTGGTAGTACGGCGCCCCCGTCGGACCGAAAGCGCCCGACAGGTTGTTGCCTTTGCAGACCGCGTCGTGCGCGTCACTGCAGTTGTTGGGTGTGATCCAGCTGAAGGCCGGAGTGGTCGACGCCTTCTGCAAGTCGTGGAAGAGTCCGGATGTTGCGTTGTCGAGATTCGCGACGTGCGCGGCATCGCAATCCGTGCCGCCCTGCGCTGGCTTCGTCAGCGCCGCCGTGGTCGTGCCATCGGCCTTCGTGCTTCCCGTCAGGCTGTGGAACCACGCGAACGGGAAGTGCTTCGCCACGTACTGGTCGTTGGCCTGGGCGCCGGTGAAGCTGGTGACTCCGGCCGGGAAGGTCGCGGGGTTCGACAGCTGGGTTGGGTTCGTGTCGGGGTTATTGGCCGCGCTGCCCGGGCCGCCGCAGGCGGCAGCGTCGCGTCCCGCTTGCGCGCCGAGATCCTGGGCGTAGCCCTTCCAGGTCTTGCCGACCGCGTCGAGCTGATTGAACAGCGTCGGAGTCTGGCCCGGGTACGTGCATCCGTTCGTCCCGTTCGGGGCGTTAGCGCCGCTCGGCTGGGCGGAGTTCGCGAGCGAGGAAACCTGGCCTAGGTTGACGCCGCTGGTGACGATCGAGTCGTTCGAGCCCATGTTGGTGTTGGCGATAGAGCAGTCGAACTGGGTGTCCTGCTCGGGGGCCTGGCCGGCCACCATCGAGATGTAATTGTCCATGCTGAAGTGGCCGGTGCCGTAGTAATTGGTCAATTCGACCCCCTGACTGGGCAGCGTCTTCCAGAGGTAGCTGTTCTGATTGAGGCCGGTGAATGTCGCGTCGTATGACTTGTTCTCGAGGATGATCAGCCAGACGTGCTTGATATCACCAGGCCGCAGCCCTGTGCTCGTGATGGTGGCGGACCCGTGGTCGGGGCTTGAGGCGAGCGCCGGAGCACCCCAGAAAACGCCACCCAGGAGGGCGACAACGGCCGAAGCCGCCAGGATGACGCGGGCCAAGCGGGTGCGCAGAGCGCGCGGCAGATCATTTCGCAGCGACATGATCCTGGTTTACTCCTGCCTCACCTGCAGTGCCATGCCGGTTAGGCGAACACGGGGTAAACAGCTCGTGTTACCCCTCTTCGGGGGCCAGGCACCACGAAGCGGCCGTCCGACGGCGCGCCCGCGAACTCCCTGCGCATGAAGGTGTTCCTGATCCAGGGGAGAATACCGAAGGTGATCAAGTACCTGGGCAGCAAGCGCACGCTCGTCCCGATGCTGGGAGCCATCGCATCCGCGATCTGCGCGCAAACGGCGGTCGATCTGTTCACGGGCACGACACGCGTGAGCCAAGAGTTCAAGCGCCGCGGCATCCACGTGACCGCCGTCGACATCGCCAGCTACAGCGAGGTGCTCGGACGCTGTTTCATCGAGACGGATGCCGCCACCATCGCCCCCGCCGAGCTCGAGCAGGCCGTGGCCCGGCTGGGGTCGCTCGCGGGCACCCCGGGCTACGTGACCCGGACGTTCTGCGAGGAGGCGCGGTACTTCCAGCCGAAGAACGGCGCACGCATCGACGCGATCCGCGATGCGATCGAGGCGGACTACCGGGGGACTGCGTTCTACCCGATCCTGCTCACCGCTCTGCTGCTGGCGGCGGACCGGGTGGACTCGACAACCGGCGTACAGATGGCATACCTCAAGAGCTGGGCACCGCGGTCATACAAGGACCTTGACCTGCGCGTACCCGAGTTGCTGCTCGGGCGTGGCGACGCACTCCGCACCGACGCACTCGAAGCGGCGCGCATGTTGCCTCGAACGGAGCTGATGTACCTCGACCCCCCGTACAACCAGCACCGCTACTTCACGAACTACCACGTGTGGGAGACGGTCGTGCGCTGGGATCGGCCGGAGGCATACGGCGTCGCACGCAAGCGCATCGACAGCCGCAACGACGCCACCAAAAGCGTGTTCAACCGCAAGCGCGAGATGCCGAGAGCCTTCGGCGAGCTGCTCGGACGGGTGCGCGCCGACACCGTGGTCGTCTCGTACAACGACGAGGCCTGGATCACCCCCGGGCAGATGATGACCGAGCTGCGCGATGCTGGCCACGAGGAGGTACGGATGCTCGCCTTCGATGCCAAGCGGTACGTCGGCGCTCAGATCGGCATCCACTCCCCGGCGGGCGTGAAGGTCGGAACGGTGTCGCACCTGCGCAACACGGAGTATCTGTTCGTGGCGGGCGAGCGCTCGCGGGTTGAGGCAGCGGCGGGTGCTGTCGTCGAGACCGGGGTGCTGACGCGCTGACGCGCTGCCGTGCCTGCTGTGCCACCCGTGCGTCAGGGCCGACCGAGACCGATGTACGTCCACCCGGCGTCGCGCCAGGCGCTGGCATCGAGGCAGTTCCGCGCATCGATGATGACCGGGTTCGCGACTACCGCGAGCAATGCGACGGGGTCCATCGCGCGGAACACCGGCCACTCCGTCACCAAAACCACGACCTGAGCGCCCGTGGCCGCAACGAACGGGTCATCCACGAACTCAAGATGCGGGTGCAGCCGACGGGAGTTCGGGATCGCCTTGGGGTCGGTCGCCCGCACCTCGACACCGCGGCCCCGCAGAGAGACCGCGACATCGAGAGCCGGCGAATCGCGCACGTCGTCAGACTCGGGCTTGAAGGCCAGGCCGAACACGGCGACCTTCTTCTTGTTGGGCTGACCACCGAGCGCACTGATGGTCAGGTCGACCACATGCTGGCGGCGTCGCAGGTTGATCGCGTCCACCTCTCGCAGGAAGGCGACGGACTCCCCCTGGCCTAGCTCCTCCGCGTGCGCCGAGAAGGCCCGGATGTCCTTGGGGAGGCATCCTCCCCCGAATCCCACCCCCGCGTTGAGGAAGCGTCGACCGATCCGCACGTCGTGGCCGAGGGCTTCGGCGAGCTGTGTCACGTCGGCCCCGGTCACTTCCGCGATCTCGGCCATCGCGTTGATGAACGAGATCTTCGTCGCCAGGAAGGCGTTCGCCGACACTTTGACTAGTTCGGCGGTGGCGTAATCCGTAGCGACGAGAGGCGTCGGCACGGCGAGCGCCACCGCGTACACCTCGTCGAGAACCGCCCTGGCGCGGTCGCGGCCGGCCTCGTCCGCAGGGAGCCCGTACACCAATCGATCCGGCCGCAAGGTGTCGGCGATGGCGTGGCCCTCCCGCAAGAACTCCGGATTCCAGGCCAGCTCGGCGCCGGAGTCCGCCTCCTTGAGTCGGGCGGAGAGGCGTGCCGCGGTACCCACCGGGACCGTGGATTTGCCGACAACCACGTCTCCGGGCGCGAGGTACGGGATCAACGATTCGATGGCGTGGTCCACGTAGCTCAGGTCGGCGGCGTAGCTGTCCTTCAGCTGCGGCGTCCCGACCGCGATGAAATGGGCTGCGCTCCCTGCCGCCGCGGAGATGTCCGTCGTGAAGGTGAGTCGACCGGACGCCGAAACCTTCTCAAGCAACTCGCTGAGCCCCGGCTCGTAGAAAGGGGGCTTAGCGGCGGCCAGCAGCGCGACCTTGTCGACGTCGACGTCGATGCCGACAACCTGGTGTCCGAGTTCCGCCAGGCTGGCGGCGTGCACCGCGCCCAAGTACCCGCAGCCGACAACCGTGATCTTCATGGGGGGATTCCGTTCTCGGAGCCAGTACTCGGGATCTGCGCCCACAACTTTAGGACACTCCGCGCCTCAACTTCATCACCCCTCGAAGGTTTCACTCGCTGGTGACCCCGCGTTAGATCATCGTTACCGTCACCGCTCGACGGCCTGCGAGTTTAGACACCAACCGCTCCGAAGAGCAGCCCGAGCAGGTAGGTGACCGCGGCCGCGCCGAGACCAATCAGCAGCTGACGCACCGCGCGCTTGAGCGGCGATGCCCCCGACAGGATGCCGACGACGGCGCCCGTGCAGAGAAGCGCGACGCCGACGGCGACGCTGGCGATCACGATCGCGGTGATGTGCCGCGCGCCGAACAGGTATGGCAACACCGGAATCAGCGCGCCGGAAGCGAAGAACAGGAAGCTCGAAATAGCCGCATTCCACGGCGCTCCGAGCTCCTCGTGCCCGTTGGCCCCCGTCAAATCTGGGTCGCCGGCATCGAGCTGCCGGGTGGCCAGCACCTCGTTGGCGTGAGCGTCAGCCTCCTCGAGGCTCATGCCGCGTGCCCGGTAGACCAGTGAGAGCTCGTTGGCTTTCACGTCGAGGTGGGCGAGGGCATCCTGGGACGCCGGATCGGGTCGGGAAGCGTCCAGGAGTTCCCGCTGCGAGCGCACAGACACGTACTCCCCCGCGCCCATCGACAGGGCCCCGGCCAGCAGGCCAGCGATACCGGTAAAAAGCACTGTGGCCGCCGGAACTCCGGTCGCCCCGATGCCGAGCACCAGGGCCAAGTTGCTGACCAAGCCGTCGTTGGCGCCGAAGACGGCAGCACGGAAGGATCCGGCGAGCTGGGTACGACCCCGCACCGCGAGACCGCGGAGCACCTCCCCGTGGATGCGCTCGTCGGCGGCCATCGAACTGGAGGCATCCGCGTCGTCGTCGTATGGCGAACGCGCCTCGGCGCGCTGCGCGAGCGCGAGCACGAACAGCGAGCCGAAGTGCCGCGCGAGAAAGGCGAGGAGCCGCGAGCGGATGTCGCCCCGATGCGGCTTGCCCACGTCGTCGCCAAGAAGCTCCAGCCAATGCGCCTCGTGGCGGCCCTCCGCTTCGGCGAGGCCGAGCAGGATCTCGCGCTCCTGCCCCTTCTTGCGCTCGGCCAGCTCGCGGTACACGGCGGCTTCGGCGCGTTCCGCCGCCAGATACTGCCGCCAGCGCCTGACGCGCGCCTCGCGCGTCAGGGGCTTGACTGTTCGAGCAACGGTCGGCATGGAGTCCTCCGGTCAGATGGGTCTGGCCGAAAGTCTCGTTCGCCCGGCTTGCACGAAGCCTGCCGGGTGGAGCACCGGGCCGTCGTCGTGACGGCCAGTATGTCGATGTCTCGCGCCCGCGCCCCGATGGTGTCGGAGGCGGGGAACTACTCCCCTTCGATGCCCCTACAGTAGCGGAGGCCCCAGGAGCCCGACCAGGACTTCCCCGGCTCAAGCCAGATCAGGCCCGTGCCGGAGTTCAACGCGTCCGGTGGTGCGGTCATCGGCTCGACGGCGATCGCGTCAATCAGCTTGCCCCCGCTCGGGAAGATTCGCGTGGTGAAGACTTGCACGTATCTCCAGTCAGTGTCCTGCCAGAGGGTGGTGCTCGATCCGTCGGGGGCGGTCAACCAGGCGACGTCGCCGCGAGATCCTTCGGGGCCATCGCTCACGTTCTCGTGACTCAGCTCGCCGAATGCGGTGTCGAACTCCAGCGCGCCGACGCGGCGCGGCGTGCGTACGTCGTAGTCGGTGCCCTGGACGGTGACCTCGCCGATCGGGTCGAGCCGTTCGTCCACGTCGAAGTAGCTCGCGGCAGGTACGGTCAGGTCGAGTTCCGCAATCGGCGCGTCACCGACTCGGAGATATGGATGCGTCCCAATTGCGTACGGCGCGCGTGCGGCCGCGCGGTTAGTCACCCCGTGTGTCGCGGTCAGGCCGTCCGAGGTGAGTTCGTAGCGCACCCAGGTGTCGAGGAGGAACGGCCAGCCGTGCTGCGGGAACACCGTCGCGGCCAGGGTGACCGCGGCATCCGTCTGTGAGCTCACCGCGTAGTCGGTGAACTGCAACAGGCCGTGCAGAGAGCCGCCGCGGGCTGGCTCGGTGATGTCGAGCTGCTGAGTCGCCCCGTCGAGGGTCCACCGCCCGGCGCGCACCCGGTTCGGCCAAGGCGAGAGCACGGCGCCGTTACACATCGTGGGTGGCTCGCTCGCCGGGGTCGGCTGTACGAGGTCGTGACCGGCGACGGTGAGCGCGCGCAGCACGGCAGCGACCGATCCGATCTCGGCGCGCACATCGTCCCGCTCCAGCACAATCGCGGTGCCACTGGGGGTGAGCGTCATCGGGGTCCTCTGCGGTCGGGTTGAGCGCTTGCGTAGCGAACGCCCCAGCTGCCCGACCAGGACGCGCCAGGCTCCAACCAGATGAGGTCGGTGCCGGAGTTCAACGCGTTCGGCGGGGCAGTCATCGGCTCGAGGGCGATCGCGAAACCGGGTCCACCGTTGGCCGCGTCGCGCGGAAAGTCGGACGGTGAATACGCCTGGATCCAACCGAACGCCGGGTCGGCCCAGAGCGTAGTGCAGCGTCCGTCGTCGGCGGTCAGCCACGCGACATCGGCCCGACCGTGGACGTTGGCGAGCGTACCGAAGCTGGTGTTGAGATTCAGACCTCGGGCGGGACGGCCAGCGCGCAGGTCGTAGCCACCGTCGCCGGCATCGACTTGATGCACCCCCACCGGATTGCTCCGATCATCCAGTTCGAGCCGCACCGCGCCCGTGACAGTGACAGTGAGTTCTTCCGACGAAACGTCACCAACTCGGAAGTATGGGTGCGCGCCGACGGCCCACGGTGCCGTGCGCGCCGACAGGTTCGTCGCCTCGTGGGTCACCGTCAGCCCGTCGCTGTTGAGCTGGTACCGCACGCGGGTGTCGAGCAGGAACGGCCAGCCGTGCTGCGGGGCGATCAGCGCTCCGAGGGTGAGGGAGGTGTCGGTCTGCTCCACCAGCGCGTAACCCGTGTTGCGCAGCAGCCCGTGGCTCGCGTTGAGCAGCTTCGGCTCGGTGACATCCAGCCGCTGCACTTCACCGTCCAGTTGCCAGACCGCGTCGCGCACGCGGTTTGGCCACGGGGCGAGCACCATGCCGCAGCCCATCGGCGCGACGACGTCGGAGCCATACGGTTCGGTGAGCTGCACGCCGTCGACGCTCAGCGAGCGCAGGGCGGCGGCGAGTGCTGACACTTCGACGCGCACGCCGTCGTGGTCGAGCAGATACTGGAGACCGGGCACGACAGTCAGCCTAGAACGTCAGTCCACCACGATGAGACGGGTGCCCGCGGCCTCCGCAGGCTCGCGCAAAGCCTCGGCTCCGGCCCCCGCTGTCACCAGCGTGCCGAAGTCGGACAGCGCTCCGATCAGGCCGAGGTGACGCTGGCCAGCCTTCGACCCGTCAGCCACCAGCATCCGGGCGGTGGATGCCGTGAGCATCTCGCGCTTGACCTCCGCCTCGGCGAGATTGAGGTTGGTCACGCGACCGTCAACCCCGATCCCGTTGCAGCCCAGGATCGCGAGATCAACGTGCAGCCCGGCCAGCGTCGCGCTCGCAAGCGGGTTGACGAGCGAGTGCTGCAGCGGCCGGAGCGTGCCGCCGGTGACCACCACCGTGAACCGCGGGATCGCCTGCTCGAGCGCCAGCGCGATCGACAGCCCGTTCGTCACGACGGTCAGCTCGCTCAACTCGGCGCGCGCCACCAGCGCGCGGGCGACCGCCAGGGTCGTCGAGCCGACATCGAGCAGGATGCTGCTTCCGCTCGTCACGAGCCCCGCGGCCCGCCGCCCGATCGCGCGTTTCACTTCGGCGTCGCGCTCAGCGGTCGCCTCCAGCGGGGACTCCCGGGCCTCCGCCCGCGCCACCATGGCTCCGCCGTGCACCCGACGCAGAACCCCTGCGAGCTCGAGCGCGCTCAGGTCTGACCGCAACGTCACCTCACTCACGCCAAACAGTTCGCTGGCGTCGGCGACGCGCACGAATCCCTCCTCGGTCACGAGCGCGGCCAACCGCTCGCGGCGGGCAGCGGGCGGGAGTGTGGCGGGAGGCCTACCGCCGGACGGGTGAAGCATCCGGAACCTTTCGATAGCTTTCGATAACGCACGTCGCGCTTTCGATATCGTAATAGCTGTGACCCCGGATGACATCGGCGACGACGCCCACGAACTCAGCGGTGGGATCGTCCGCCGTGACGCTCGTCTGGCCGACGGTCGAGAGCTCTTTTACTTCGATGACGCGGGTACCGTGCTCGGACCGGATCGGGCGATCGATGCCCGGGCACTCGACCCGCGACCCGGCACGGCGACCATGCGTCAGGACGTGCTGAACGGCGAATGGGTTTCGATCGCCGCGTCCCGGCAGAACCGGGTGTTCCTCCCACCGGCCGACCAGGATCCGCTCGCACCGCAGACCGCCGCCAACCCGAGCGAACTGCCCGCACTCTACGATGTCGCCGTCTTCGAGAACCGCTCGCCGTCGTTCGGGCCCGGTCTGGCCGCCGAGGTCGAGGCGGTCGGCGCTGCCCGCGCGAGCGACCCGCCGCGCGGCCTGAATGACCTCGCCGAGCTCGGGCTCGGTCGCACCCGCAGCTCGGTGGGCCGCTGCGAAGTCGTCTGCTTCAGCCCAGACACCTTCGGCTCGTTCGGCACCCAGAACGAGACCCGAGCGCGCACCGTCATCGAGGCGTGGGCGGACCGCACAGCGGCGCTCTCGGCACTCCCCGGTGTCGAGCAGGTGTTCCCATTTGAGAACCGCGGTGAAGCGATCGGCGTGACGCTGCACCATCCGCACGGGCAGATCTACGCGTATCCGTACATCACCCCGCGCACGACCCGCCTGTTGGACTCGATCGATCGCACGGCACCCGACCTCTTCCAACGCATCCTGGACAGTGAGCGCGAGGGACCGCGGGTCGTCCTCAGCGGCGAGTACTGGACCGCTTTCGTCCCGTTTGCGGCGCGCTGGCCCATCGAGGTGCACCTGCTGCCGAACCGGCAGCTTCCCGACTTCACGGCGACGACCACCGAAGAGCGCGACGAGCTCGCGGGCCTCTACCTGCGCCTGCTGCGAGGAATCGACGACCTCTACGACACTCCGACGCCGTACATTGCGGCCTGGCATCAGGCGCCGGTCAACCGCGGTCGCGACGCCGTGCGACTGCACCTCGAACTCACCTCGCCGCGTCGCGCCGCCGATCGGCTGAAGTACCTGGCAGGGTCGGAGGCGGCCATGGGAGCCTGGGTGGGCGATGTGCCTCCCGAGGACGCGGCCGACAGGATCCGGAAGGCGATCGAGCGAGCATGAACGATATGCGCGACGAGCTGCGTGAGCAGTTCGCGGACTTTACCGGACACCAGGCAGACGGGCTCTGGTCGGCACCCGGCCGGGTCAACCTGATTGGCGAGCACACCGACTACAACGGCGGATTCGTTCTGCCATTCGCGATCGACCGGCGCACCTTGGTTGCTCTGGGCGTCCGCGACGACGGCATTCTGCGGGTCGCCAGTACCTTCAGCGACGAGGTCGTCGAGCTCCCGCTGACCGAACTCGCGGCGGCGCAGGCGGCCGGTAGCTTGCGAGGATGGGCGGCGTACCCGCTCGGTGTCGCCTGGGCCCTTGGCGAGTTCGGAGCGGACCTCGCGGCGGTCCCCGGCGCCGATCTGCTGATCGACTCGAATGTGCCCGTCGGCGCGGGCCTCTCGTCGTCCGCCGCAATCGAGAGTGCCGTGGCCCTCGCGCTCAACGAGATCTGGCAGCTCGGCTTCTCACGCGAGACGCTTGCTCGAGTGGGCCGCCGAGCTGAGAATGACGCCGTCGGCGCCCCCACCGGGATCATGGACCAGTCGGCGTCACTGCTCGGGAGGCAGGACTCCGCGGTCTTCCTCGACTGCCGCAGCCTCGAGGCCACGGTCGTGCCGCTCGGCTTCGAGGCAGCGGGCCTGACCGTCCTGGTCGTGGACACCGGCGTGACGCACGACCATTCGACCGGCGGCTATCGCGAGCGTCGGACGTCCTGCGAAGCGGGCGCCGCAGCGCTCGGGGTCGACACTCTGCGCGAGATCGGTATCGACGAGCTGGATCGCGCTGGCCGCATCCTCGACGAGGTCACCTTTCGCCGGGTGCGCCACGTCGTCACCGAGAACCAGCGCGTGCGCGACACCGTCGAATTGCTCGCCACCACGGGACCCGCCGCCATCGGCGCCCTGCTCGATGCCTCACACCGATCGTTGCGGGACGACTTCGAGGTGTCGGTGCCCGAACTCGACCTGGCCGTCGAGACCGCCCTCGAAAACGGTGCGATCGGTGCCCGGATGACCGGCGGTGGCTTCGGCGGGGCAGCGATCGCCCTCGTCCCGATCGACGGCGTCTCGCGCGTCCAGGTCGCAGTGGAAGGGGTATTCGCCGAGCACGGCTTCGGCGTCCCGGAGACGTTCACCGTGCGACCGTCCGACGGGGCAAAACGCGAGAACTGAGTTCGGTACGCGTGGCCAAGCCCATGCGCCAACTCGCGAGTGCCGGATTCGCCTGCTACCGTTCTGCTCACAGCGGCTGCTGAAAGTCGCACAGCTTGATCCCAGGGGGCATCGTGCCGCGTTCCGTGCTCGTGCTGGTGGCTTCCGTCGCCTTGCTGGCGGTCCTGACCGGGTGCGCACCGCATCCCTCGTCGGGCGGATCGGCGACCCCGACTCACCACGCCAGCGCGAGCACGACTCCTCGAGCCTCGGCGACGCCGACCGCGCCGCCGCTCGCCGCCGACGTACTGTTCAAGATCACGGTCACCGCGACCGCGCACGACGGCGGAACGGCCATCCTGGTCGAAACGGTGAAGATGCCGGTCGCGTCCACCGACGCTCAAGTCGCCGACGAGGCCAAACTCGACACCGAGTGCGACGGTTGGCGCACTGCGTACCCGACGAAGCAGTTCCTGGTCGCGCGGGTGACCACGACCGTGACCTCGGGAAGCTGGAACCCCGTCAATATCATCGCGGCCGACATGGCGGGCTACCCGGTCTGGACCGGTGACCAGCGTCCCTTCCAGGCATACTGCGCGAGTGCGCTGCCGTCGATTCCGGGCTCGGCGCGGGCCGTCTCACCAGTTGGCGGCGGCTCAGACCCCGACACCGCGGGCGGCTGGGCCATCTACCGCTACGGCTTCGGCGTCCCCACCGACCCCAGCGCTGGCAACACCCCAACGGCCACCGGAGTCGTGCTGAGTGATTGCGCGGTGCAACTCGGAGCCGCAGCGAAGGGCAGCATCTTCGCGGGTACCTGGCCGACGACCACGCAGACCGATCACGGACTGAGCTGCTTCGTCGGTGGCAGCTAGCGAGCGGCCCGCTCCGCCGCTCTCACCACGTTCGCGAGCAGCATCGCCCTGGTCATCGGGCCGACGCCTCCGGGGTTCGGAGACAACCATCCGGCCACTTCGGCGACGCCCGGATCGACGTCGCCCGTAAGCTTCGCTTTACCTGACTCGCTGGTACCGGTGCGGGTCACGCCCACATCAAGTACGGCAGCGCCGGGCTTGATCCAGTCCGGCTTCACGAAGTGCGGGACCCCGATCGCGGCCACCACGATGTCTGCTCGGCGCACCTCGGCGGCCAGATCGACGGTGCGGGAGTGCGTCAATGTGACCGTGGCGTCCACCCCCTTGCGAGTGAAAACGAGGCCGAGCGGCCGTCCGACCGTCAGGCCGCGGCCGATGATCACGGCATGCTTCCCGGCGATGGGAACCTCGTAGCGGCGCAGCATCTCCACCACGCCAGCCGGCGTGCACGGCAGCGGCGAGTCCAGCTCACCGTCGACACCGAGCACCAGGCGACCAAGGTTGGTCGGGTGTAGCCCGTCGGCATCCTTGGCCGGATCGATCAGCTCAAGCATCGCGTTCTGGTCGATCCCAGCGGGCAACGGCAACTGCACGATGTAGCCGGTGACCGAGGGATCCGCGTTGAGGTTGGCGATCGCCCTGCGCACCTCCGCCTCGGACGCCGCAGCCGGCAGATCCACGCGAATCGACGCGATCCCGACCTCAGCCGAGTCGCGGTGCTTGCCGCCCACGTAGCTCAAGGAACCGGGATCCTCGCCCACCAGCAGCGTCCCAAGCCCCGGAACGATACCCCTCTCGTGCAGCGCGGCAATCCGCACCGCCAACTCGCTCTTGATCGCGGATGCCGTGGCAACGCCATCCAGCCGGATCGCGGTCATCCCGCGCGGCCTGCCCGCGCGGGTACGGAGTTATCTGTACTCGCAACATGGAAAGTGACGTTGAGTACGCAATCTCGCGGGCTGGCCTCCAGGATGCGGGCCACCCGCCTCACTTCCAGGTGCCCGGGGACGTCAGCCCCTCGTAGAGCGGAAACTGCTCGGCCAGCACGGTGACACGCGCACGCAGCGCCGGGAGGTCAGCATCTGGCATGAGGGCAAGGGCGATGATGTCGGCCACCTCGGTGAACTCCGCGTCGCCGAAACCGCGGGTTGCGAGCGCCGGGGTGCCGATACGCACGCCCGACGTGACCATCGGCGGGCGCGGGTCGTTCGGGACCGCATTCTTGTTGACCGTGATGCCGACCTCGTGCAGGCGGTCCTCGGCGTCCTGACCGGTGAAATCCGAGGTGCGCAGGTCGACGAGCACGAGATGCACGTCGGTGCCACCGGTCAGCACGTCGATGCCGGCTGCCTTGGCATCCGGAGCGGTGAGGCGGTCAGCCAGGATCTTCGCGCCGCTCTTTGTACGCTTTTGACGGTCCACGAACTCGGGGGACGCCGCGATGAGGAACGCGGTCGCCTTCGCCGCAATCACGTGCATGAGAGGGCCGCCCTGCTGTCCGGGGAAGACGTTCGAGTTGATCTTCTTCGCGAGAGCCGCATCGTTGGTGAGGATGAAGCCCGAGCGGGGACCACCGATGGTCTTGTGCACCGTGGAGGAGACGACGTGCGCGTGCGGCACCGGGCTCGGGTGCAGACCGGCGGCCACCAGTCCGGCGAAGTGCGACATGTCCACCCAGAGCACGGCACCCACCTCATCCGCGATCGCCCGGAACGCCGCGAAGTCGAGCTCGCGCGGATAGGCGGACCATCCCGCTATCAGCACCTGGGGCTTCACCTCAAGCGCCCTCGCGCGCACAACTTCCATGTCGATAAGTCCGGTCTCGGCATCGACGCCGTAAGCGTATGGCTCGTAGAACTTGCCCGAGAAGTTGAGCTTCATCCCGTGGGTGAGGTGACCGCCGTGCGCCAGCTCCAGACCCAGGATGCGGTCGCCGGGCTTGGCGATCGCGGCCAGCACCGCGGCATTGGCAGTCGCTCCCGAGTGCGGCTGCACGTTCGCGAACCCGGCGCCGAAGAGGCTCTTGGCGCGCTCAATGGCGAGCGTCTCGACGATGTCGACAAACTCGCAGCCACCGTAGTAGCGACGACCGGGGTATCCCTCGGCGTACTTGTTGGTGAGCACGGAACCCTGCGCCTCGAGAATCGCGCGCGGGACGAAGTTCTCGCTCGCGATCATCTCAAGCGTGGTGCGCTGGCGGTTGAGCTCCAGCTCAAGGGCGGCGGCGACTTCGGGGTCAACCTCAGAGAGAGGCGCGAGGAAGGTGTCGATCGTTGTGGTGGTTGGCACTGTGGTGGTTGGCACTGAGCACTCCCGAGTTCTGTACAGATGGATGTCTGTCACAGCCCAGGCGTACGGCCGTTTCTTTGTCAGTCGCTCCCCGATGGTGAACCATCCGAACGCCAGTCGCGACAGTTCTATTGTATGGGCGCTCAGCCTGCGGGCGACAGCCCGCTCGCTGCGAAGCCACCCTCCCGGGCGCTTCAGACCAGCAGCGGTCGGCACGCCGCGAGCTGCTCGCGGTGCCGTGGACTGCTGCCGTTACGGCTGCTTCTTCAGTTGGGCGACGAAGTCGTCGACCGTGAAGACCGGATCCTTCCAGCCGAGTTCGGTACGCAGGCGTTCGAGCTGCGGCGGTTCAACGTGCGCCGCGGCGAGTGCGTCGAGCCGGGTGAAGGCCTGAGCGGGATCACCGTCGGCGATGACCTCACCGTCGGCCATCACCAGGACGCGGTCGAAGTTCTCGGCGCAGAAGTCCATATCGTGGGTAATCGCCACCACGGTGCGGCCTTCGTGGTGCAGATCGGCGACGATGTCGCCGATCAGCGCAACGCCTCGCGCATCCTGACCGGTGGTCGGCTCGTCGAGCACGACGATCGGCGTCTCCATGGCGAGAACCGAGGCCAACGCCACGCGCTTCCGCTCGCTGAGCGAGAGGTGGTACGGGTGAGCGTCCTCCATGCCGTCGAGGCCTGAGCGATGCATCGCCCGCGTGACCCGCTCGTCGATGTCGGCCTTCGCGGCGCCCAGGTTCTTGGGACCGAAAGCGATCTCATCGCGGATGTTCCGCGCGAACAGCTGCTCATCGGGATTTTGGAAGACGTATCCGACTCGCGCCGCCAGGGCAGCGATATCGCGGCCCACCGTGTCCCAGTCGCCGATCCGCACGGCGCCCTTCGTGGGGGTGAAGATCCCGTTGAAGTGTCGAACCAGCGTGGTCTTGCCCGCGCCGTTCTGGCCCACGATGGCTAGTCGCTGTCCGGCCGGGATCGTCAGGGTCACTCCGTTGAGCGCTGTAACCCCCGAGGGGTAAGTGAAGACAAGCCCGGTGATGACGATGTCCATCATTTTCCGAACACCACTTTCGCGTCCGGCAGAGATACCGGCAGTTCGGTCGTCGCGGGAATCAGCTTCTGTGAAATCGCGGCGCGCGCTGCACGGGTGATCCGCGTCGCGCCGACGCCCCAGTCGTCGGTCCGAGGATCGGAGAGCACCTCGCGGGGGGTTCCGGACCGCACGATGACCCCCTCGGCGAGCACGTGGAGCAGCTCGGTGTGCTCGCGCAGCAGCTCGAGTTTGTGTTCGAACACGATGACGGTCGTACCGGCCTCTGCCAAGTGCCCCATGATGTCGAAAACCAGACGAGAACCGCTCGGATCGAGTTGCGAGGTGGGCTCGTCCATCACGAGCACACGGGGGGCCATCACCATCATCGAGGCGATCGCAACCAACTGCTGCTGACCGCCGGAGAGCGCATACGGCGAGCGGTCGACAAGCTCGCCGATGCCGAGCAAGGCGACCACCTCAGCTACCCGGTGGATCATCTCGTCGCGCGGCACACCAAGGTTCTCGAGGCCGAACGCGATCTCCTCGCGCACCGAGAACTTGGCACCGCTGATCTGGTTGAACGGGTTCTGCGTGACCAGGCCAACCCTGCTCACGACGTCGGCCAGAGTCGATGCCGGCACCTGGATTCCGTCGACCTGCACGCTGCCGGTGAGCTCACCGCCCTCTGAGTGCGGGATGAACCCGGCGATGGTCTTCGCAAGGGTGGTCTTTCCGACACCCGATGCGCCGACAACCCCGATGACCTGGCCGGCATCCACCGTCAGGTCGATTCCGCGCAACACGTCTATTTCGGTGTCGGGGTAACGGTAGTAGACGTCTTTCAGAACGATCATGCCCGCGCTGTTCATTTCGGGAACACGCCAAGGAATGAGGCGACGAGGGCGCCGAGGGCGATCAGGATGACCACCCAACGGGCGATCTTCTCACCCACCGGGTCGGGCAGCAGGTCGAGCGCCGTGCGCTTCGCGGTGGAGCCGAATGCTCGAGCCTCCATCGCGGTCGAGCGCTCGTCAACGTCCACGAAGACGCCCAGGATCAGGGGACTGAGCAGCGGGAGCAGCACGCCGAATCGGCGGATCGGGTTGCCCCGGGTCTTCAGTCCGCGGGACCGTTGCGCGAGCAGAATTGAGTCGGCGCGCGTGCGGAAAGAGGGAATGATTTGCAGCGTTGAACTGATGACATAGGCGATCTTAGGCGGCATGCCGCGCTCGCTCAGGGCGCTCAGCAGCTTGCCCGGATGCGTGGTGAACAGCAACACCATAGTTGCAGTCACCAGGACAACGGTGCGCCCGCCGACGGCTAAGGCAAAAAGCAGGCCCTCCAGCGAGAAGTGGAACGTACCGACCGAGAACAGGATCGTCGCGCCACGGGGGTTAAAAAACCCCTGCGCGATGATCAAAACCAGCACGAGGGGAACCAGCAGCACCCCGCTGACGACCAGGAGCCTGCCGCCCACTCGTGCGAGGAGGGCGGCAGGTACCACGATCAGGATCAGGATCGCCAACGGGGCCCACCAGTACGGCAGGGCAAACACCAGGATGATGATCGATACCACCCCGATCAGCTTTGTGGTCGGGTTCAGCCGGTTCAGCGGTGAGGGGCGATCCAGATACAGGGTCGACATGGACGGGGAGTGCTACCCCTTCTTCTTCATGCCTGGGAGAACGTTGTATTGACGTACGAACGGGAATCGCTGCTTGAAGCGGGTGGGCAGTGCCAGCAGGATGAACATGACCACCGTGAAGGTGATCAGCTTGTCGAGCGGATCGCTCAGCAATCCCTGCAATGTGGTCGACGCCAACAGCGAGTTGCCAAACGCCTGAAACGCCGCCACGATCGCCCCCGTCCCTCCGCCAGTCGCACCACCGAAAATGAACGCCGAGATCGGGGACGAGGCGAGCGCGGCGATGACACCGGTAACGATACCCGCGATCGGCGGGGCCCAGTAGCTGCGGAACACACCGGCCCGCGCGGCCCACCCGGCGACAGCGCCGATCACGATCGCAACGATCGCGAACGGAAGGGCAAGGGGGTTCAAGGTCAAACCCCAGATCACGTTCGACAGGCCACCCGTGACCGCACCAGCCGCCGGGCCGGCCACGACGGCGACGAGGATCGTGCCGATCGAGTCGAGGTACAGAGGAAGACCGAGCGCCGCGGTGATCTGACCGACGACGATGTTGATCGCGATCGCCACGGGCACGAGCACGACAGTGGTCGTGGGGAGTCGGTTGATTGCTCCGATCGCGATCAGCAGCGCGCCGAGCACATAGCCAGCAAGTGTGATCAGAGCCGCGCCGCCACCGCCCCCAACCCCCGAGCCGACGCCTGCAGGCTGCGCCACGACCAGGTATAGGTAGGTCGCTGCGACGACCAGGGCTCCGGCGATGATGAAGATGTTGTTGCGGAGGCGATGCGGGTCCTGCGGTTTGTCGATATTGGTCATCGGTATTCCCTTCGGTTGTGAGGGTGTTACTGCGACTCGGCGACCCGGCGGGCGAGGCCACCGACACGCTCGATGAAATGGGTGAAGAACGCTGCCGGGTCTGTGTCGACCACGATCGCCGCGTTCTTTTCCCGACCCCAGAGACCGACCCAGTCGGCGATCGTCGTGCCGCGACTCAGCGTGCCGCCGAGTTCTACATCGACCGTCGCGCTGCGCAAGGTGGCGAATTCGGGGTGGACGGCCAACGCCGCAGCGAACGGGTCGTGGATGTGGGCGAGGTAGCCCTGGCCCTGCGCCAGGTGGAACTCCATGTAGAACCGCACGGCGTCGGAGAGGTAGCGCACCACCTGGTTGGACGCCGACGAGAGCGTGCCAGGAGCATCATCAGCTGAAATCAATTCCACGGGCTCGCTCCCCGACACCCGCCCCAGCTCGGCCAAATGGTGTGGGTGAAGTTCGATGCGCTCGGTGATGTTGAGCCCCGCGATGATCGGGAACCGATCTTCGGGCAAGCCCGAGAAGGCGTCGAACACCAGTTTGGCGGCGTCTGGGTCGACCGCAATGTTCCACTCCGAGGTCGGAGTCGTGTTGCCGGGGTAGTTGAACGAGCCGCCCATGACGACCAGGCGCTTGAGCAGGCGCGGCAGCTCCGGCTCAAGCCGCACGGCGAGCGCTACGTTGGTGAGCGGGCCAGTGACCAGCCCCACGATCTCGCCGGGGTGAGCGCGCACGGCCTCGATCCAGACCTCAGTGGCGTGCCTGCTCGAGATCCGCCTGCCCGAATCGGGCAGCTCGGCATAGCCGATGCCCTGCGGGCCGTGGGTCTCTTCTGTCGTCATCAGCGGCGCCAGCAGCGGTACCTCACTGCCGAGCGCGACCTCGATGTCTGGCGCTTTGCACAACGCCAGCCAGTTGAGGTTGTTGCGCGCCACCGCGCGGGCGGGAACATTACCAGAGGTGCACGTGATGGCGAGGATCTCGGCCTCGTCAGGTCTCGCCAGCAGGTACAGAAGGGCGAGAGAGTCGTCGATGCCCGTGTCGACATCGAACAGAATCTTTTGGGGAGTCATGTCACACCTTTACTTGGATCAGGAGGGGGATTCCTAGCCGCTCCGCACCAGCATCGGATCAACGCTGGTGCTGTCCTAACGGTGGCGTGCGCCTAATGTGCACCATGGGGGCGTCGTCGGGCAAGAGGGCACGGGGGTGAGTCGCCATCCGAATCACCCCGGATTCAGTGCGATCCGGCGGCTGTCGGTCACGATCACGAACACGACGCCAGCCAACATGACCGCGAACTCGGCCCACGGCAGCACAGCGATCCCGAAGCGGTCGAGCAGCACGCCGCCGATGAAAGCGCCAGCGCCGATGGAGAAGTTGAAGGAGATCGTGGTCCACGATGCCGCGACGTCGCGCACACGCAGGGACGCAGCGTGCATCATCCGAGTCTGCAGCAGGGGCAAGATGCCGCCGAACGCGACGCCCCAGATCATCATGGTGGCGATCACGGCGGGGAGCGGGATGGTGTCCCCGCCGGCGCCCAGCACCGCAATCGCGCCCAGCAACGCCAGCGCCATCAGCATCATCGCGCCGCGCGGGAAGCGGTCGCCGAAGAGCCCCGCAAGCAAGAGGCCGACCGCGCCGGCGGCACCGTAGCCGAAGAGGAGCGCGCTGATGCCACCCGACGGGATGCCCGGCACCTGGATGGACCACGGAACGATGTAGGTGTAGAAGCTGTTTTGGCCGAGGTTGAAGAGAATGATCGAGACGCTGACGATCACAACCGCGGGCACGGTCTTGTCGCGACGGAGCGGCAGCGCGATCTCTCCGGTGGCGAGCGGCACTTTATGCGAGACCGGCGGCAGCGCGACCACGGTCAACGCCAAAAACACCAGGATGACACACGCGAGCACGAGGAACCCCACACGCCAGCCGAGCGCGTGTCCGAGTGCGGTGCCGAGCGGGACGCCGAGCACGAACGCCGCCGAGCCTCCTGCCGCGGTGACCGCGATCGCCCGCGACAGCTGATGGCGTGGCACGATCCGGGCGGCGTAGGGGCCGGTGACCGACCAGAACAGTCCATGCGCGAGGCCGCCGAGGACACGCGCGCCGGCGAGAAAGGCGTAGTTCGGTGAGATGGCCGCGAGAACGGTCGCGATCGCGAGAACGGCGAGCATCGCGACCATTAACGGCTTGCGAGAGAACCGGTGGGTCAGGGCAGCGAGCGGCGCAGCGCTGACGACCACGGTCAGCGCAAAGACAGTCACCAGCAGGCCGACCTGGGACTCGGAGACCTTCAGCTCGGCGGCGATATCGGGCAGCAGGCCGGTCGGCAGAAACTCGCTAGACACCGACGCGAAGATTGCGCCCGAGATGACCAAGAGGCGGAACAGCGGAAAACGCTGTCGAGTTGCCGCCGAAGTCATGATTATCGAGCCTACCGAGCCATCGGCCTCACCCCGGATGCAGCGCGATCCGTCGCCAATCCGTCCCGACGACGAAGACGATCCCCTGAGCACGAGCGCGACCTCGGCCAACGGGAGCACCTGGAGCCCCAAGCCGTCCCGAAGCATCCCGCCAAGGAGCGCTCCTCGCCCGATCGCGGTGTTGAACGCGATGGTGAGCCGTAGGGGCCGCTCGCCGGGCCCCGATACGCTGACATTGTGACCTTGACGCCGACCCACTGGATCGTCACTCTCGTCTGCGAGGACCGTCCGGGAATCGTGCACGCCGTCAGCGGCGCGATCGTCGAAGCCCACGGCAACATCACCGAGTCTCAGCAGTTCTCGAGCGCCGATACCGGGACCTTCTTCATGCGCCTGCAGATTGAATCGTCGGTGTCGCGAACCGACTTCGAAGCGGCACTCCTGCCCGTGACCGAGCAATACCAGATGCACTGCCAACTGGACATCGTTGGCCGCCCGATGCGCACGCTCGTGCTCGTCTCCACCGCCGCCCACGCCCTAAACGACTTGCTCTTCCGCCAGCGCGCCGGGCAGCTCGCCGTGGATCTCCCGCTCGTGCTCGGCAACCACCCCGACCTCGGCGAACTCGCCGCCTTCTACGGGGTGCCGTTCGAGGCTCACGCAGTATCCGATCCCGATCAGAAGGCGGCGTTCGAGCGCCGCGTGCTTGAGGTCGTCGACCAGAACGACATCGAGCTGGTGGTGCTCGCCCGCTACATGCAGATTCTCTCCCCCGAGTTCTGCCACCGGCTCAGCGGCCGAATCATCAACATCCACCACTCATTCCTGCCGGGCTTCAAGGGAGCGAACCCCTACAAGCAGGCGCACGCGCGCGGCGTGAAACTGATCGGCGCGACCGCGCATTTCGTGACGAGCGAACTGGACGAGGGGCCCATCATCGAACAGAACGTGGTGCGCGTGGACCATTCGCGCAGCGCCGCGGAACTCATCGCGATCGGTCAGGACGAGGAGTCGCGCACCCTCACGCAGGCCGTGAAGTGGTTCTCGGAACACCGGGTGCTGCTCGACGGGGCGCGGACGATCATCTTCAAATGAGCCTTCTTCTGCATTCTGCGCACCGCATCGACGAGCTCGGCGAGGTGCAGGACGCCTGGGTGCTGTTCGACGGTGCGATCATCGCGGGGAGGGGCGCGGGTCTCGACTCGGCTCCGGCCGCGGATACGCGCGTCGACTTGGCCGGTGCGCGCCTAGTGCCCGGCTTCGTAGATCTGCACGGACACGGCGGCGGCGGTCATTCCTACGACGACGGCGGCGCGGAACTCGCGGCCGCGATAGCTGCGCACCGTGCCCACGGGACGACGCGCTCGGTGATCAGCCTGGTCGCCAATCCGCTCAACGTGCTGCGCGCCAGGTTGGCGGAGATTGCTCAGCTCGCTGCATCGGATCCGCTTGTGCTCGGCTCACACCTCGAAGGGCCGTTCCTCGCGCCGGGTCAGCGCGGCGCCCACAATCTCGATTTCCTGATGCTCCCGGATAGTGGCGCCCTCGACTCACTGCTGGCGGCGGCTGGAGGCACGCTGCGGCAAGTCACGCTCGCGCCCGAACTGCCCGGCGCCCTTGAGCTGATTCCGTCGTTAGTCGCCTCCGGCATCACGGTCGCGGTCGGGCACACCGAAGCCGACCTCGACACGGCGCGAGCGGCCTTCGATGCGGGAGCTCGGATGCTGACGCACGCCTTCAATGCGATGCCCGGCATCCACCACCGCGCGCCTGGTCCGGTGATGGCCGCGCTGGAGGATCCCCGCGTCACGCTGGAGCTGATCCTCGACGGCCAGCACGTGTATCCGTCGGTCGCCAAGTTGCTCTTCACGGCCGCGCCAGCTCGGATCGCCCTTATCACCGACGCAATGGCGGCCGCCGGCGCCGCCGACGGCCACTACCGGCTCGGTTCGCTCAATGTGAGCGTGCGCGACGGGCTTGCAGTGCTGTCGGGCACCTCAACCATCGCCGGATCGACGCTCACCCAGGACGTCGCGCTCCGCTACGCGATCGACTTCGTCGGCCTGCCCCCCGCGGAGGCTGTCGCTGCACTCACCGTGGTGCCCGCGCGCGCCCTCGGAATCGGTGACCGCTTCGGTCTCCTCGAACCCGGCTACGCCGCCGACGCCGTCGCTCTCGCCCCGGACGGCTCGGTCAACAGCGTCTGGGCCAACGGCCGCGAGCTCAGCACCTAGCAGCTTCCCTCGCCGCACACTGCACCGCGCTTGCCCTCCCCCGCCACAGCCTCGTGCCACAGCCTCGTGCCGCGGGCCGCGTAACTAGTGGAGTCGCTCGAAGTCGAGTCGGTTGTCCCAGGCAAAGCGGTAGTAGTCCGCATGCTGCAGCTGCGAGGCGGCAGCTTCGTCGACGACCACGGTAACTTGCGGATGGAGCTGGATCGCTGATCCGGGCAACGCGGAGGAAACCGGGCCCTCGACGGCGCCCGCGATTGCCGCCGCCTTGAACTCACCGAAGGCGAACAGCAGCAGGTGGCGGGCGCGCAGGATGGTGCCGAGTCCCTGCGTCAGACAGTGCCGCGGTACCTGCTCGAACGAGTCGAAGAAGCGCGCGTTGTCGAGGCGGGTCTGCTCGGTGAGGGTCTTCACACGGGTCGCGGATGCGAGCGACGAGCCGGGCTCATTGAAGCCGATATGGCCGGTGCGGCCGATGCCGAGCACCTGCAGATCGACGCCACCGACGGTCGCGATAGCCGTCTCGTAGCGGGCGCCCGCCCCCTCGACCGAACCGCCGTCGTCACCCGGCACGTGGACGAGCGACGGCGTCAGGCCGAGTGGTTCCACCACCTCGCGGGTGATCACGGCGCGGTAGCTCTCGGGGTGTCCCGGCGGGAGGCCGATGTACTCGTCGAGGGCAAAGCCGCGCACCCCGGTCAGATCAAGGTCGAGAGCCGCGAGCGCGCTCCAAAGATGCAGCGGGGTCGAGCCGGTCGCGAGGCCCAGCACGGCATCCGGTTTCTCGGCGACTAGGCGCGCGACGAACGACGCCCCCAACTCACCCGCCTCGGCAGCTGACGCCAGGATCACGACCTCGGCCATCAGACCACCTCCGGTTCGGGCGCCTCGAGACGTTCGCCGATCAGGGCCGCCCCGACCGAGGCGACGGGACCGGTGGGTGCCAACCCGACCCGCAACGGTAGCTCCAGCGATGCGAGAAATTGCGAATGCGCCGACCAGTCGCCGAGCACGGCGCGGATGGCGCCCAACAGCGGGACGCCGAGCGAGGTGATGCCTCCGCCGATCACGACATCGTCCACGTCGACAGTGAGGACGAGTACGCGAACGGCGGAGGCAACATTGTCGATGAAGCGCTGGCGCACTTCGATCGCGAGGCCGTCGCCGCGCGCGGCCGCCTCGAAGAGATCCTGAACAGGACGGGGATGCGCCGTCGGCCACTGGCGGGCGACGGCCGAGCCCGAGGCGACCAACTCAAGGCAGCCGCGCTGCCCGCACACGCAGAGCCCGCCCGCCGGGTCGACCGGGATGTGCCCGATCTCTCCCGCAGTCCCGCGCGAGCCGCGCCAGAGGCGTCCCGCCAGCACGAGGCCGGCCGCCAGCCCGGTGCCGAGGTTCAGGTAAGCCATCGAGTGATCCGGACCGTGACCGAGAAGGTGGAAGGCACCGAGCGCCGCGGCGTTCACATCGTTCTCGAGCCGCACCCGCACACCGAGCCGAGCGGTCAACTCTTCGCCGAGAGAGAGCCCGTTGAGGCCCAGATTTACCGCGTGCGCGACGCGACCGGATGCCGGGTCCACCGCTCCCGGAACCCCGACGCCGATGGCGCCGAAGTCGCGCGGCTCCACCCCGAGGAGCGCGGCGAGCGCAACGACCGCCTGTACCGTGGACGCGACGACCGCTTCCGCGCCGAATCCGCTCGCCACGCGCACGGTGTCGATCACGGCTCCGGCGTCATCGATCGCGACGGCCTCGGTCTTGGTGCCGCCGATGTCCACACCCACTCTCACGACGAGACCCCCAGCCAGAGGAGCAGCGCCTCTCCGACGTGGCGAGAGGCTCCGAACGTCGCGACGTCGGCGTATGCCCGGTCTGCTGACGGCCAGCCCATGTCGACGACGAGGGTCCGCGCATCGCGCGCTCGTGCAGCGTCGATCGTTGCGCGGGTCCACTCCCGGCGGTGGTTGTCGCGCCCGATGATGACAAGCGGCGCTGCGGCGGGTAACTCTTCGCCTTCCCCGAGGTGGAGGACGCGCGCTCCTGCCGCGGCGGCTCCCCACGGTGCCGGTCCCACGGCGATGTTGGCGACCGTGTCCAACTGCACGAGGATTCCTCCGCGCGGCGCTTCGACGCCCTGCGTGACGTCGAAGGCCGAAACCGTGCGGGCAAGGTCATACGCGGGCACGCCGTCCGGATCGGTCGGTAACGAACCCGCGGCGCCCAACACAGCGATCCTGGCTAGCGCGTCGGCGAGCCGGGCGGGGTCGAGGCGACCGTCCGACAGAGCGGCGGCGATCGCCGCCTCGATCTCGCCAAGCTGCGCGTCGGTGTTGGCCGTGCCGATGCAGAGCAGGTCGCAGCCGGCGGCGAGCGCGCGGACCGCGGCATCCGGAATTCCGGTGACCCCGCTTGCGCCGCGCATGTCGAGGGCATCGCTGACAATGACGCCCTCGAAGCCGAGCTCGCCGCGCAGCAGCTCACCGAGGATGCGTGCCGAGAATGTCGCCGGCCGGTCGTCGAGTTCCGGAAGCAGGATGTGCGAGGTCATGATCGTGGCCGTTCCGGCCGCGATTGCCGCCGCGAACGGCGCCAGTTCGCGGGTGCGCAGCACGTCAAGCGGCAGGTCGACCACGGGAACGTCGAGGTGAGAATCCGTCGCGGTGTCGCCGTGACCCGGGAAATGCTTGGCCGAGGCAGCAACCCCCGTTGATTGCAGCCCTTCGACCCACGCGGCGGTGTGCCGGGCGACGAGCTCCGCCGAGGCGCCGAAGCTGCGAGTGCCGATCACCGGGTTGTCGTCGGAGGAGTTGATGTCGGCGTCCGGCGCGAAGTCGAGCGTGACCCCAACCGCTCGCAACTGCCGCCCGACTCGCTCGGCCACCTGCCGGGTCAGGGCGAGATCGTCGAGGCGCCCGAGGATCGCCGCACCCGGATACGGCGAGCCGACCGACTGGAACAGCCGTGTCACATCGCCGCCCTCCTCGTCGATCGCGACGATCGCGTTCGGGTTGGCCGCGCGGATCTCGCCCGTCAGCCGGCGAAGTTGCTGCGGCGACCCGATGTTCGTCGCGAAGAGGCAAACGCCAGCCAGTCCGTCGGCGAGTCGCTCACGCAGCCACACCGGCAGGCTCGTCCCCTCGAAGCCGGGCAGCAGGGTGCCGGTGACGGTCAGCTGCCGCGTCATCCCTTCACCGCTCCGCCGACGAGCCCGCTCGTCATACGCCCTTGCACCAGCAAGAAGAAGATGATTACTGGGATCGCAACCAGCGTCGAAGCGGCCATCACCTGCCCCCAGTCGATCGCCTTCGAGGCGCTGGACTGGATGAAGCCGCGCAACCACAGCGGCAGAGTCTGGGACCCCTGATCCGGCAACACCACGAGCGCGACAGTGAACTCGTTCCAGGACTGCAGGAAAGCGTAAACGCCCGACGCCACAAGCCCGGGCGCCAGCAGGGGGAAGGTGATGCGCATGAAAGCCTGCGTGCGGCTGAGGCCGTCAACCATTGCGGCCTCCTCGAGCTCGGCCGGGATGCCCGCGACGAAACCGCGCAGCATCCAGATCGTGAACGGAACGACCGATGCGATGTACAGGATGCTGATCCCGATGACCGTGTTCAGCAGGTCCACCGAGGCCATCAGCTTGTACTGCGCGATGAACAACCCCTCGGCGGGGAGCATCTGCACGAACAGGATCGCAAGCACGAATCCGGTGCGCCCGCGGAACCGGAATCGGCTGATCGCGACTGCCGCGAGGAACGCGAAGAGCAGGCAGACCACGACGACGACGAGCGCGATCAGCACGCTCATGCCGAGCGCGGGCAGGAACGTGCCGCCCTGGAAGACGCTGGTGAAGTTGTCGAGATTTCCGCCGAACGGGAAGAAGGTCGGCGTGGTCGAGGTGAGGACCACGTTCGACAGCAGCGAGGAGTTGATCATCCAGTACACGGGGAAGAACCACACCAGTGCGACGACGATCCCCACGATCGAGAGCACGATCCTGCCGGTTGAGTGGCGCGGTACACGTGTCGAAACAGGCTTCGAGCGGCTCATGTCCGATCCTCCTTCAGCATCGACCGCACGTACGCCGCGCTCAAGGCGATCGTCAGCACGAGTACGAAAATCGACACCGCCGATGCCGTCCCGAAGTCACTCGACCCCGCGCCTAACTGGTAGATGTAAGTGCCGAGCAAGTTCGTCTCGCTGGCAATGGAGCCGGCATCCTGAAGCAGCTTGATCTGAGTGAAGACCCGCAGGTCCCAGATCACCTGCAGCAGCAGCACGATTGAGATGATCGGCCGGATGATCGGCACCGTGATCCGCCAGAAGCGCTGGGCGGGGCTTGCTCCGTCCATCTGTGCGGCCTCGAGCACCTCCTCGGGCACCTGCGTCAGGCCGGCGAAAAGCGAGAACGCGACAAACGGAACGCTCATCCAGACCACGATGATCCCCGCGACCAGGAAGAAGCTCAGCGGATTCTGCAACCAGTTGTGCTGCCCGAACGGCAGGCCGACCGCACTGAGCAGCCAGTTGACGACGCCGCGGCGCCAGTCAAATAGCCAGTTCCAGACCGTCATGGCCGCGACGACGGGCATCGCCCAGGCGAGCAGCAACGCGATCTGCAAGACGATGCGCACCACAGCAGGCACCGCGCGCATAAGGAGCGCGAGTAGGGTGCCGACCGCCATCGTGGCGGCTGCCGCGGCGAAGCAGAAGAGCAGCGAGCGGCCGACGACCGTCCAGAGGTACGGGTCGCTGGCGAGCTTGACGTAGTTGCCGAGCCCGACAAACGGGGCGGGCCGGCCGAACTGCTGAGCCAGACCAAACTGCTGCAGCGAGGTGATCAGCTGCCAGACAAGCGGATACCCCATGGCCAGTGCGAGCACCGCGACAGTCGGGATGAGCAGGGCGTACGCCGTGTAGGAGCGACGACGACGCGGGGTGATGGCTGCGGAAGCGGTGGTCATGGTCGGCTCCTTTCGGCTGTCAGAGGATTCGTGGGGCGCGGTGCCAGGTGCAACGGCGCCCCACGAGATGGGGAAGTGTTACTTGCTGTTCAGCATCGGGGTGATCTTGGCGTCGTATTCCTTCGCCAGGGCCTCGAGGTCGGTCGAGCTGCCAATCTTGCTGAAGAACTCCTCGAGCACGCTCGACGCCTCAACTGCTGCCCACCCCGGCGCCGCCGGAGTCAGCTTCGAGTTCTCGGCCGATTTGATCAGCGCGGTGGCGAACTCGTCGGTTCCGAGCGAGGACGTGTAGTCCGAGTTCGCCGGGCCGAGGCCGTTCTGTCCGAGCATGTTCTGGTAGGTCTTGCCGAAGATGATCTTCAGCAGGGTCTTGGAAAGCCCCGGGTTCTTGCTCTTCGCCGAGATCCCGATATTCGAGCCGCCAGCAAAGACCGGAGCGGGCTTGCCGTCGTTGCCTGGCAACGGGAATACACCGAAGATGCTGTCATCAAAGGTGCGGGTGACCTTGCCGTCCGTCCCAGTGCCTTTGGTGCCGATCGACCAGTGTGCCCAACCCGGAGCCATGATGGTGGCTGCCGAGAGCGAGACGGGCGTCGTCGGGTCGGAAGCCGTGGCGCCCGGGAGGGCGTCGTCATCGTTGATGTAGATGTACTGATTGCTATCTTTGGCGTCGTTCGGCGCTTTCGACGCGTTTTGGTAGATCGCCTGCAGCTGCTTCAGACCAACCATCGTCTTGGGGTCGTCGAGAGAAGCTGTCCAGTTCCCATTCGACTCCGAGGCGATGTTGCCGCCGTTCGCGAAGATCCACGAGATGCCGTCGCGCCAGTCCTGGCCGCCGAGGTACAGCCCCGAGAAGTTCGAGATGCCATCGGGATTCGCCGCGGCGATGGTTGCGACATCCTTATTGAACTGGTCAAGGGTTGTTGGCGCCGAAGTGATACCCGCCTTAGCCCAGACATCCTTGCGATAAAAAACGTAACGCGAACCGAAGTAGTACGGCAGCGTGTAGTTCTTGCCGCCCACCTTGCCCGCGTCGACGAAGCTCTGCAGCAGCTTGCTGCCGCCTAGCTCCGAGTACATGTCGCTGATGTCGAGGAACGCGCCCACGTTCGTGAACGTCGGTGACTGGGTGTTGCCCATCTCCGTGACGTCCGGGGTGTTGTTCTTGTCGGGCAGCGCAGTGGTCAGCTTGGTGACGATGTCGCCCCAGGCCTGCTGTTGGATTTTCAGGGTGCCGCCGGTCTCCTTGTGGAACTCGGAGGTCAGATAGCTGCGCAACTTGTCGGGCGTGTCCGCGCCGACCAGCCAGAGAGTGATGGTCTTGCCCTTACCGTCTGTGCTGGCGGCAACGGATCCCGACGACGAGCTGCCGGAAGTGCTGCAGCCCGCGAGGACGAGGGCCGACGCGAGTGCGACAGCGGTTACGCTTGCGATCTTTCTCTTCATCGTGTGATTCCTTCTTGTGCAATGAGGGAAACGGTGCGCGGTGTGCGCGCCGCCTGGGACGGGGGCCGCTGTCGACTACGAAACCCCGAGCTGTGCCGACAGGACCATGGCGGCGGCGCCGCGCATGACGATGTCCTGTCCGAGTGCGGTCATCCGCAGAGCCAGATCGCCGTGGAACTCGGCCATCGTGCGACTGCGGAGGGTCTCGATGGCGGCCTCGGCGAGAGGGCCATCGAGAAGTTCGACGGGGCCGCTGAGCACGACCTCCGCTAGGTCCAGGGCGCCCACGACGGGCGCGAGAGCGATGCCGAGTCGCTCGCCGGCGCGACGCAGAATCGCGATGCGCTCCGCCGGGTCCACGGCGGCAGCGAGGGCCGCGTCGAGCCGCGGGGTGGCGAGCCAGGTCTCCAGGCAGCCGACCTTGCCGCACGCGCATGCCGCGCCGCCATCCGTGCCCACGACGACGTGCCCGATCTCACCGGCCGCGAAACGGCTGCCGAACAGCGGGGTGCCGCCGATGATTAGTCCGGCGCCCACACCGTGGCCAACCTTCACGAGCATCATGTCGCTGAGCGCCCCGCCGAAGCTGTGTTCGGCGAGCGCGGCCACATTCGCGTCGTTTGCCACGATCACGGGAAGCCCGGTGGCCGCGGCGAGGAACGCCCTCAGCGGTTCGCCGCTGGTTCCGCTCGCGGGCCAGCCGAGGTTGGGGGCACTGAGTACGATTCCCGCGAGGTCCACGACGCCGGGCGAGCCCACCCCGATTCCGAGCAGAGGTGACGATGCCGCGGCAACGAGCCGCTCGGCGAGCGCCACAACCTTCGCGGTTGCCAGGTCGCCGGTCGCGCCGTCCAGGGGCAGATCCACCCGCTCAAGCACCACGCCATCAAGGTCGAGTACCGCGCCGCGGAAGACCGCGTACTCGCTGAGATCGATGCCGATGATCTGAAACCCGGTTCGGTTGATGTCGAGCATGGTTGCCGGCTTACCTGGCCGGGATTCACGGGCCTGGCCGGTCTCGACGATCAGGTTCTCGCTCATCAGTTCGGCGACCAGGTCGGAAATGGTGACGCGGGTAAGGCCGGTGGCGCGGGCCAGATCGGCGCGACTCAGGGTGCCCGTGCCATACAGAGTCTGCAACACGAGCGAGCGGTTGTGGCCGCGAGCGTGCTCGGGAAGAGACTTGGCACTCGGGCGCAGCGCGCGCCCATTGGCGAAGCCCGAGCTCGGGTTGGGGCCCCCGCGCGGGGTACCGCCCAACCCGGTCGAGCCGCTCGCGAGGCCCTGGCCGGGGACGGGTGCGCCGTCTCGGATGGAAGAGCCTCGCTGCACTTCCGATGCAGACATGTTTGTTAGTACACCGTACGAACATTCATTTGTCCAGTTTTGTCATGACCGTTTACATAGCTGTTACACAGCCGCGGGCGTTTTGGCGCCCGCGCGCCGCCGCCGAAAGTTCGCGGACCGGGTGAACCTTTCGCGGCGCCGGTTCGTTATCCCGTTGGTCTCAGGTATTTCCCCACTCTCGCTGGCAAGCTAGAGCCAGCGCCGTTAGCCCCCAACACAGCCCAGGAGCAGCCATGACGCCTCGTCCTCCCCGCACTCTCGCGGTCGCCTTTGCCGGACTCGGAATCGTCGGTGCCCTCGCGGGCTGCTCGTCGGGAGCGGCCAGTGCGAACGCTGGCTCCGACACCTCGACCGGGAGCAACTCCGGCTCGGGCGGCTCCGCCACCTACAAAGACGGCACCTACAAGGCAGACGGCGGCTACGAATCGCCCGCCGGCCATCAGACCGTGACGGTCAAACTGACCATCGCTGGTAACAAAGTGACCGCGGTCACGGTCACGCCGAACGCGACCGATCCCACTGCCATGAGCTACCAGACCCAGTTCGTCGGCGGGATCTCGGCCGAAGTCGTCGGCAAAGACATCAACTCGTTGAATGTTTCGCATGTCGCCGGGTCTTCGCTCACCAGCGGAGGCTTCAACGCGGCCCTGAAGGCCATCAAGGCCGACGCGTCCTGATCACCTCGCTCGTACTCCCGCCAATGCTCGTCGATCCGCTCCCGATTGCCTGGACTTTCGACGCGATCGGCACGGTCTGGCGGGTCGACACCTCTGAGCGCGTCACGGATTACGTTCGGGACGCGGTCTCGACCCGCATCGACCGCTTTGACCAAGACTGGTCGCGATTCCGGGAGGATTCTCTGGTGACGCGCATCGCGCGCGAACCCGGCCACTACCGCCTCCCCGACGACGCAGGCCCGCTGCTCGACCTTTACGGTCGGCTCTACACGGCGAGCGCCGGCCGGGTCTCGCCGCTCGTCGGACGCACGCTCGAGTCCCTCGGCTACGACGCCGCGTACCGGTTGATCCCGAGTGCCCACCGCGTGCCGGTTCCCGCCTGGGGAGACGTCATAGCGTGGGACGGCGAGTTTCTCGATACGGTCGCGCCCGCGCTGTTAGACGTCGGCGCCGCGGGTAAGGGCTACCTCGTCGACCTGGTCAGCGATCTGCTCGTTTCCCTCGGGTATCCGGACCATGTGGTGGATGCTGGCGGTGATCTGCGCACCCGCGGCGTCCCGCTTCGGGTCGCGCTCGAACACCCCGCCGACCCAACGAAGGCTGTCGGTGTCGTCGACATCGCCGACGGAGCGCTGTGCGCGAGCGCCTCGAACCGCCGAGCGTGGGGCGAGGGCTTGCATCACGTGCTCGACGCCGTCACCGGCGAACCGACGGTCGACGTGATCGCGAGCTGGGCCATCGCTCCGACCGCACTCGTCGCCGATGGTGCCGCGACCGCGCTGTTCTTCGACACGGACCCGGCGTTCTACCGGGATCACGACGTCGCCACCGTTCGAATGTTCACCAGCGGGCGGATCGAGAGTTCGCCCGCTTTCTCCGGGGAGCTATTCCGATGATCACGATGATCACGATGACCGCTCGGCTCGACCGACTGCTTGGCCGCGTGACGATGTACAGGCTGGTAATCATCTGCCTGACGGTGACCGCGGTGGTGTCGTTCGTGCTCATGGTCCTCGGTCTGATCGCCTATTCGCCACTGGGATTCCTGGCCAATGCCAGCGTCCTCCTGGTCTTCAGCTACCTAGCCAACGGTTTGGCGGGCCTGATCTTCCGTACCCGCCCTCAGTTGAGTTCAACCGTGATCACCGCGCTCCTGCTGCTCTTCATCTTTCAGCCCAGCCTGAACACGCCGCAGTTGCTGGGCGCGGCCCTCGGAGCAGTCGTCGCGGCGCTGAGCAAGTACCTCTTCGCGGTGCGCGGCCGACACATCTTCAACCCGACGGCGCTCGGCGCCTTCGTCGTCGTGCTCACCGGCCTCAACTTCAGCTTCTGGTGGGTGGGAACGCCGATCTTGCTGCCCTTTGTCGCGGTCGGCGGATTCCTGGTGCTGTTCCGCACCAGACGCTTCCCCCTCGCCTTGGTCTTCATCGCGGTCGCCGGCGGCGGCACCGCGATCCGCTACCTGGTGAGCGGCGTGGACGTTGGCCAAGCTCTACAGTTCGCCTTGCTGTCGTCGCCCATCGTTTTCTTCGCCTGCTTCATGCTCGACGAGCCACAGACCCTTCCCCCTCGGCGCTGGCAGCAGCTGCTCGAGGCGGCCCTCGTAGGGCTGATCTTCGCCCTGCCCTTTTCATTCGGGCCCCTCTCGTCCACCCCCGAGTTGGCGCTCATTGTCGGCAACCTGCTCGCCTTCTTCTTCGGGCAGCGCCGCGGCATCCGGATGGACTTCGTCTCTCGCAAGACGCTCACCCCGAGCAGCTGGGAGTTCGAGTTCCACCCCCATGCGCCGGTGAGGTTCTTGGCCGGGCAGTACATGGAGATCACGCTCCCACACGGCAATTCCGACGCCCGCGGCTGGCGGCGTGTCTTCACGATCGCCTCGGCGCCCGGAGGCAATATCCGGTTCGGGATGCGTGTGCCGAAACGTTCGAGCAGCTTCAAGGCCGCGATGCTGGCCCTCGAATCCGGCGCGGTGGTCTCAGGCGCATCGGTGAGCGGTGACTTCGTGCTCCCGAGGGATGCGTCGAAGCCGCTGCTGTTGGTGGCCGCCGGCATCGGGATTACGCCGTTCGCGAGCCAACTGGAGCACCTGACCGCGACCGGGCAGACCCGCGACGTCGTGCTGTTGTACTCGGTGGCGAACGCCGATGACATCGCATTCGCCCAGGTGCTCGAGGCCGCAGACTGCAGGGTCGTCGTCGTCTCGCCCACGCGTCCGGCCGAACTGCCGCCCGAGTGGTCGTGGGCGGGCGGCGGTGCGCTGACCGCTGAGACAATCAGTAAGGCCGTGCCGGACGCGGCAGCTCGAGCCACCTACCTCTCCGGGCCTCCAGAACTGGTGGCCGGCCTCGAGCGGGCACTGCGCGCCGACGGGGTGAGGAAGATCGTCACCGACGTGTTCATCGGCTACTGACCCGCTCGCGTACCGTTGAACGATTGCTCGCTTCCGAAAGGCTCCTCTCGTGTCGTCGCAACCCCCCATCCTGACAGCCATCGCGACACTCGCCGTCGCTCTCCTTCTGTTGACCGGCTGCTCGACTGGCGCAGGAGCGCCTCAGACCGCCAAGCAGGCCTGCACGGTCCTCGAGACCGACCTGATCAGCTCCTCCTCAGGTCTCAGCTCGGCGTTCTCTACCCTCCAGAGCGACCCGCGGGGTGCCGAGACCGCGCTCGCGAAGTTCAGCAAGGCGCTGACGTCGTCCGCCGCTAAGGTGACCAACCCACAGGTCAAGGCGGCCGTGACCGCCACCACAAATTCCGTTGACGCGATGGATGTCGACCTCAAGGATTACATCAAGGACACTTCACATACCGCAAAGCTCGAGTCCAGCGCCACGAAGGTGCAAACCACCTTCAGCAAGCTCGGCGGCCTCTGCACCGCGTAGCTACCACGCTCTTAAGCGAGACGCGCTTGCAGGTTCTCGTCGAGGCTCGCCAGGAACTCCTCGGTGGTCTGCCAGGCCTGGTTCGGCCCGACGAGACCGGCGAGGTCCTTGGTCATCTTGCCGCTCTCGACGGTCGCGATGACGACCTCTTCGAGCGCCGTGGCGAAGTCGATCAGGTCCTGGTTGCCATCCAGCTTGCCGCGGTGCTGCAGGCCGCGGGTCCAGGCGTATATTGACGCGATCGGGTTCGTCGAGGTTGGCTTGCCCTGCTGGTACTGGCGGTAGTGCCGGGTGACCGTTCCGTGGGCGGCCTCCGCCTCGACGATCGCGCCGTCGGGGGTGGTGAGCACCGAGGTCATCAGGCCGAGCGATCCGAAGCCCTGGGCCACGGTGTCACTCTGTACGTCGCCGTCGTAGTTCTTGGTAGCCCAGACGTATCCGCCCTCCCACTTGAGTGCGGAGGCGACCATGTCGTCGATCAGGCGGTGTTCGTATGTCAGACCCGCAGCGTCGAACTGTGTCTTGAACTCGGCGTCGAAGATTTCCTGGAAGATGTCCTTGAAGCGGCCGTCATAGGCCTTCAGGATCGTGTTCTTCGTCGAGAGATACACCGGATAGTGGCGAGCCAGGCCGTAGTTCAGGGAGGCCCGCGCGAAGTCTCGGATCGACGCATCCAGGTTGTACATGGCCATCGCCACGCCCGATCCCGGCGCCCGGAAGACCTCGAAGCTCTGCGCCTCGCTTGCCACGCCATCGACGGGGTCCGGCTGGAACGAGATGGTCAGCGTGCCCTTGCCCTCGAAGCGGAAGTCGGTGGCACGGTACTGGTCGCCGAAGGCGTGGCGCCCGATGATGATGGGCTTATTCCAGCCGGGAACCAGGCGCGGGATGTTACTGATGATGATCGGCTCGCGGAAGATCACGCCCCCAAGGATGTTGCGGATCGTGCCGTTCGGGCTCTTCCACATCTTCTTCAGGCCGAACTCCTCGACGCGTGCCTCGTCGGGGGTGATGGTGGCGCACTTCACGCCGACACCGTGCTTCTGGATGGCGTGGGCCGCGTCGATCGTGACCTGGTCGTTGGTCGCGTCGCGGTTTTCGATGCCGAGGTCGTAGTACTCGAGGTCGACGTCGAGATACGGATGGATGAGGCGGTCCTTGATGAACTGCCAGATGATGCGAGTCATCTCGTCACCGTCGAGCTCGACGACCGTGCCTGCGACCTTAATTTTCTCGACCACGTGCGTAACCTTTCCGACCGAAAACCCCGTTGTTCAGGGCATATTGCAAGCCTAGCGCGTTTCTGAAGTATCTTGACATCGAGATATCTGGGCGGATTTGGGGTGCACGGGTTATCCTCGGGGCATGGCGGAGCTTAACTTGCAGGAGTTGACGGCGCAGACGATCGTGGCAGCCAACGGCTTGACGCTGAAGCCTGGCCAGGAGGCGTTCCTCACCCCCGAGACCTACATGCATTCCGAGGAACAGCTCGACCCCAGCGGCTCCTGGCCGCGGGTCGTGATGGACGGCGAGCGCGTGGTCGGCTACATCATGGGCAACTTCGACGCCGACGCTCGCGACGAGTATCTGCGTGCCGCGCTGTGGCGCATCGAGGTGGCCGACGGCGCGCAGGGCATGGGTGTCGGGCGCTTCGCCGTGCACGCCTTCGCTGACGAGGCGCGCGCCCGCGGCTTTGCACGCGCCACAGTCGTCTGGGCGGGCGGCGAGCGCGGTCCCGAGAAATTCTTCCAGGCGGTCGGCTTTGAGATCGTCGGGCAGACGCCATACGGCGAGAACGTCGGCGCCTTGCAGCTGTAGTGGCACTGCCGAACCAGGACTTCGTGTCGCGGGTGCTCGACGTGGTGGCCGCGATCCCCGAGGGGATGGTCATGAGCTACGGAGACGTCGCGGCGGCGATCGGCTCTCGCGCGGCCCGCGGTGTCGGGCAGGTGATGGCTCACTACGGGACGGAAGCTCCGTGGTGGCGGGTGGTGCACGCATCCGGGCAAACCGTGGCCAGCCACGAGGCCCGAGCGCTTGAGCACTACCGGGCCGAGAACACCCCACTCACCTGGGCGGGCGAAATCTTTCGCGTCGACCTGGCGGCGGCCCGCTATGTCCCGGGCATCGACTGAGGGCACGCACCCTCGGTCATGCCAACGACGAAGGCGCCGCCCGTGATGAACGGGACGGCGCCTTCGCGCAAGCGGGCTGCGCCCGCGAGAACTTACTTGAGGGTGACGGTCGCGCCGGCCTCTTCGAGAACGGCCTTGGCCTTCTCGGCAGCTTCCTTGTTGGCGCCCTCAAGCACTATCGATGGGGCGTTGTCAACGAGAGCCTTCGCCTCGCCGAGGCCGAGGCTGGTGAGGGTGCGCACCTCCTTGATGACCTGGATCTTCTTCTCGCCTGCAGCCTCGATGATGACGTCGAAGGAATCCTTCTCCTCGACCTCTTCGACCGGGGCGGCCGGGCCACCGGCGGCCGCGACAGCGACCGGGGCGGCGGCGGTGACCTCGAAGGTCTCCTCGAACTTCTTGACGAAGTCGCTGAGCTCAATGAGCGACAGCTCCTTGAACGCGTCGAGCAGCTGGTCAGTGCTGAGCTTTGCCATTTCTAACTCCTAGTTGCTTGGTTGGTGTGGTTGATGAGATCGTCGGGAACGACGATCAACTCGCGGATTCCTGCTTCTCACGCAGCGCGTCGACCGTGCGGACGGCCTTCGACAGCGGCGCTTGAAACAGATAGGCAGCTCCGAAGAGGGGCGCCTTGAAGAGACCAGCCAACTTGGCCAGCAGGGCTTCACGGCTCTCCAGGTCGGCGAGCTTGCCCACCTCTT
>JAYTXO010000037.1:0-3599 GCA_043742905.1 Microbacteriaceae bacterium
GGTCATCACGATGACCGGCAGGCCCGGCTGGTCCTCGTGCAGCAGTCCCATCATCTCCAGCCCGGTCATTCCGGGCATCTGAATGTCGGTCACCACGACATCGGGACTGAACTCGGCGGCCGTTGCCCTCGCGAGCGCCGGATCGCCGATAACCCGGACGAGGCTGCCGGTGTGCCGCTCGAGGATAACCCGCACATAGTTGGCCACGTCCGGATCGTCATCGACCACGAGCACGCGGTAGCTCTCTGCGCCGTTCACGCGGTTCGAGAGCGGCTGATCCGCCAGTGATTGCTCGATCCCGAACGCACGTATTCGAGCTCGTCAACGAGCGCCTGGATCAGAGCGATCCCGCGCCCCGACTCGGCGAGCTCCTCCGGCATCATGCGTCCGACCAGTTCAACTTTGCTCGCCATGCCGGTGTCGGTGAGCCGCGCCTCGATCCGGGCATCCGAGACCCCAACGGTGAGCACGCAGCGGATACCGGAGCCGTCGTCGGCATGCCGAATCACATTGGACGACAGCTCGATGAGCGCGGTCTCGAAGCTGAGGCGGTCGGTGGTCGACACCGACGGCGACTTGGCCCACACATCTTCGAGCATTTCGTGCACTTTCTCGATGTCGTCGGTCGGCGTCGCGATAGTGATCGTGTAGACACCGCTCTCAGTCATTGGCGTAGGCCGACTCCGCGGTCGGATAGGAAGAGAGCACCCTTTCCATGTTGGTGAGCTGCAGCACAAGCTTCACCTGGTCGGTGGGCGCCGAGATCCGTAGGTCGCCCCCCGCCTGGCGGGCGATCTTGAGTCCGTTGACCAGGGCACCAAGCCCGGAGGAGTCGATGAAGTCGACGGCCGCGAGGTCGACGACGATGCGGGCACTCCCGCCCGCGACGGCCGCCGCGACCAACTCTCGCAGCTGGCCCGCACTCACCATGTTGAGACGACCTGCGCCGCGCACGACCGCGATGCCCTTTCCCAGTTCCTGAACCGTGAAATTCATGCGCTATTCCTCCTGCTTATTGTCGAATCCGCGATAACGCACGGCCGGGACCAGCACGCTGAGCACGACCAGATCGAGCGCAACCCACGCGAGATTGACCGCGGTACCGATGGGTTCGCCGACACCGAGAACGAGTCGGATAATTCCTATCACGGTGGCGATGGTGAGAGCGACCGAAACGATGATCTGCGGGGTGATCAGTTTCCACTGCGGCCGATACGCGCCGCGAACCTTGGACGTCACGATGAAGCTGAGCGGACGGCCGAAGAAGACATTAGCCACCGCGGTTACGGTCGCCTCGATCCAGATTGGGAAGAGGGCGAGACTGTACTGCTGCCCACGCCAGGTCGAGACCCCACGGCTGGCAAAGGCGAACAGCAGCTGGTTAGCGATCATGAAAGGCAGGAACCGCAGGAAGAACTCCCACGCGGTCGTGTTCACCGGCAGCACTCCGAAACAGAGGAAGACGATAGGGGCCGCGAAGTAGATGATCGTCGCGAACCCGCTGAGATAGCTCCACATCGTGGAGAAGTACATGAGGCGCTGTGCGAGGGTCATGCCGCGCTGCACCAGGGGATTCTCGCGGATCAGCACCTGCATCGTGCCCTGCGCCCACCGCAGCCGTTGTTTGAGCATGGTACCCAAATCCTCCGGGGCAAGTCCGACCGCCAGAAGCTCGTGGTGGTAGACGCTCTTCCAGCCGAGCCCGTGCAACCGCATGGATGTTGCCATGTCCTCGGTCACGGAGATCGTGGCGAGCGGCATGAGCGGCTGGGCCTCCCGGGATCGGTCCACGTCGATGGACCTGAGCAGGGTTTGAACAGACTCGACGGCTCCGAGGGGCGAGAGGTCGCGTGATCCCAGGGCCTCCATCGTCGCGTCGATGTTCATGATGAAGTCGGAATCCGCTCCACTGGCATCCATCTCCTCGATGGCCCGCAGGTCCTTGGCGAGCAACTGCACGTCGACGGCCACCATCGCCTGCGACACCTCGGCCACGCGGCGTTGCAGCGTGTACGTGACGCCCGAGAGCGATTCGCCGGAGGCGATGCTCGCCTTGGCTGCATCGACCGCCTGGCCAACGTCGGCGAGGGCGGTGTGCATCATCTCGTTGGACTTCGGCACCGAGCGAAGGGCCCGCTTGATCACACGATGCGCGCCGCGCAGTGCGGTGTCCACCGCGCGCTCCACCTCGGTTACATACCCGGTGATGCCGAGCTGCATGAGGGCCTCCCGGCGAAGGATGGCATTCGAGCCGCAGAAGAATGCCGCATTCCAGCCGTCCTTACCCTGCTGGATGGGTCCGTAGAAGAGCGGCGCCTGGCTGCCCAATGGGTCGCCAATCGGCACATTGCCGAACAACTGCGGAGTTTGCACGAGGGCGACCCGTTCGTCGTCGAAGTAGCCGAGCGTCTTGTCGAGGATCTCTGGCTGCGGCACCTGATCCGCGTCGAGGATGAGTAGCAGCTCCCCGTTCGTCGACATCAGGGCGTTGTTGAGATTTCCCGCCTTCGCGTGCAACGGGCGGTCCACCCAGTCCGCACCGCGCTTGATGTACCCGACTCCGAGATCCGCCGCGGCCGCCGCGAGTTCCGGTCGGGCACCGTCGTCGAGCAGCCAGGTCGAGTGGGGATAGCGGATGTCACGGGCGTGACGCGCGGTGATCATGACGAGGTCGATCGGCTCGTCGTAGGTGGTGATGAAGACGTCGACCGTTGTGCCGAGCGGAACGGTCTTCGGCAGTTCGCGGGGGCGGGCGCGCCACATCGCGAGTCCGAACAGGCTCACGTCGATCAGGCTGTAAGTCTCCGCTACCACGAGCGGCACAGCGATCCACCAGGCGTGCCAATTGAGCGAGAACAGCCAGCGCCAAGCGATGTAGTTCACGCCAAGGACCACAGTCACGATAACGAAGACCCGCAGGATCAGGAGCCGGTTCATGACCGGAATCCGCTCAAGATGGGCTGGCATGGCCGTGTGGCCTCGGCGGCCAAGGGTGGTGTTCCCCGTAGATCAGACATGCGCCCCCGTGCGGCTTCCGCGAGTCCCCCCGCGGACTCTGCCCCCATATGCTATCCCGCGCCCCCGCCCGACACGCTCGCTCGCACGATCGCTACAGCCTCTCGATCGGAGCCAGTTTTATCAGCAGCCGCTTGCGACCGGCGGTATCGAACTGCACTTCGGCGATCGACTTTGGCCCGATACCGGTGACCGCCGTCACACGACCGTCGCCAAAATCCACGTGACGGATGCGGTCCCCCGCGGCCAGCGTGAGGTCGCCGTTGTCCCGCACCACGTTCGTCACCCGATTTGCCCACTGTGTCTTGGGCTGGGCCGCGCGCTCGGCGCGGGCCGCCCGGGCCAAAGCCGTTGCCCCCGGTCCGCGGGACGATCCGTAGCCGGTGCCGAGCGCCGGGGCATCCTCCGCTCCGAATCCGCCGCGGCGGGCGTTGAGCGCGCGCGGTTGGGTTCCCCCGCGCGAGGTCGCCATTCCGGGCGACTGGCGCCAGTCGATGAGCTCCGGCGGGATCTCCTGCAGGTAGCGCGATGGCATTGCCACCGAGACTTCGCCGAACTGCGCGCGGGTCATTGCCAGCGAGAGA
>JAYTXO010000038.1:0-3944 GCA_043742905.1 Microbacteriaceae bacterium
CTGCTCGACCAGCGCGACAAGCAGCAGGTCCTGATCGAGCTCGCATCCGGTCCCGGCAAGAAGCTCGTGTTCGCGCGCACCCGCGCGTTTGCCGAGCAGCTGGCCGACTTGCTGGACGAGGCGGGCATCCGCGCCGAGAGCATCCACGGCGACCTGAACCAGTCGCGCCGTACCCGCGCCCTCGAGAAGTTCTCGAGCGGCCGCGTTGATGTAATGGTCGCGACCGATGTCGCGGCACGCGGCATCCACGTCGATGACATCGCCCTGGTGATCCAGGCCGACGCGCCCGACGAGTACAAGGCGTACCTGCACCGCTCCGGTCGGACCGGTCGCGCTGGCAAGGAGGGCACCGTTGTGACCCTCGTGCCGCGCAACCGCCGCCGCCGCACCGAAGAGCTGCTCGCCCGCGCTGAGATCGAGGCGGTCTGGACCAGCGTGGTCCCCGGTGACGCGTTCATCGAGGAGCTCGCTTCGCGCTAGTCGTGCACTTGCGCTAGTAACTGCGCAGAACCACAGGGGTCGTCCACTAACCGTGGACGACCCCTTCCTCATCCGGGCGTGCACGATGTCGGATCAGCGCGGCCTTTGGCCACTCCTCGCGCTCTGACCGACTCCACAGCCGACACTGTGCCCCGAGGAGAGTGCCCGCGCCGCGGGTCACGCCCGAGTGCCGATGGCTGAACCCGAGGCCCCGCTGCTCGACCGCGGGTACCAGAAGCCGTGTCTGCAGGAGCGCGGGGTTACAGGGGGGCGCTTGCGTCGCGACCATCGGTCGGGGCGAAGGCGCGGCATAGGCGCCGGCTTCGGTGACACAGCGAGCCGCGGCAAGCGACTGATCGCGGACTGAGCCAAATCGATCTCGAGTGGGATGCACATCGCCGACGGCTGAGAACGTCGGCGAGCATCTATGGATCGGGCTCATAGAAGGGCGCGTCGCCCGCTTCCCCCCAGAAGCGGGCGACGCCACGGGAATATCTCCCCCCGGAGTTCCCCTGTTGCCAACGCCTAAGTTATCGGGGGTCATCTCGTCCCCAAAAGCACGTCTTAGGGTGCCACTCACTCGGGGGGCATCCCGGGCCTGTCCGTCATCCGCTGCCCGTATTCTTGAGGCCATGGTCTCCCCCGCATCTCCCGCGCTCGAGATCCTGCATCGCATTTTCGGCTACGAGGCGTTTCGCGGGCAGCAGGCCGCGGTCGTCCAGCGCGTGATCGACGGCGGCGACGCGCTTGTCCTCATGCCCACCGGCGGCGGCAAGTCGCTCTGCTATCAGATCCCGGCGATTGTTCGGCCGGGCACTGGTGTCGTGGTGTCGCCGCTGATCGCCCTCATGCAAGACCAGGTCGACGCGCTCTCGGCCGTCGGCGTGCGTGCCGAGTTCCTGAACTCGACGCAGGATGCCACGGAGCGCCGCCGTGTCGAGGGCGCCCTCCTGGCCGGCGAGCTCGATCTCGTCTACCTCGCGCCGGAGCGACTCAAGCTGGAGTCGACGCTCTCCCTCCTCGACCGCGCCCCCGTCTCGCTGTTCGCGATCGACGAGGCGCACTGCGTGGCACAGTGGGGCCACGACTTCCGGCCGGACTACCTGGCTCTGTCGGTGCTGTACGAGCGGTGGCCGAATGTTCCGCGGATCGCCCTCACCGCGACCGCCACCGATCAAACGCGCGACGAGATCGCCGCGCGGTTGGAGCTGGCGGATGCCCAACTTTTTGTCGCCAGCTTCGATCGGCCGAACATCCAGTACCGCATCGAGCCGAAAGACCAGCCGCTCCGCCAGTTGCTACAGCTGATCCGCACGGAGCATCCCGGGGACGCCGGCATCGTCTACTGCCTGTCGCGCGCTTCGGTCGAGAAGACCGCCGCCGCGCTCGTCGCCGAGGGGATCTCGGGCCTGCCCTATCACGCAGGCCTCGATGCGGCCACGCGCGCCCGCAACCAGTCGCGCTTCCTGCGGGAGGACGGCATCGTGATGGTCGCCACAATCGCCTTCGGCATGGGAATCGACAAGCCCGACGTGCGCTTCGTCGCCCACCTCGACCTGCCGAAGAGCGTCGAGGGCTACTACCAGGAGACCGGCCGCGCCGGCCGCGACGGGCTGCCGTCCACTGCCTGGCTCGCGTACGGCCTGCAAGACGTGGTGCAGCAGCGCCGCATGATCGACGAGAACGAGGGCGACCTCGCGCACCGCCGCAAGCTGTCGGCCCACCTGGATGCCATGCTCGCGCTCTGTGAGACCGTCGAGTGCCGCCGGGTGCAATTGCTGGGGTACTTCGGCCAGCCGTCGACCGCCTGCGGCAATTGCGACACCTGCCTCTCGCCGCCCGAGGCCTGGGACGGCACAGTCCCCGCGCAGAAGCTGCTCTCCACGGTCGTGCGACTGTGGCGCGAACGTCACCAGCGCTTCGGTGCCGGTCACCTCATCGACATCCTGCTGGGTCGCGAGACCGACCGCGTGCGCGTCCAGTCACACTCCGAGTTGAAGACCTTCGGCATCGGCACCGAGCTTGGCGAGCAAGAGTGGCGCGGCGTCGTGCGACAGCTGCTTGCCCAGGGCCTGCTCGGCGTCGCGGCCGACGGCTACGGCACGCTCGTGATCACGGATGCCTCGGCCGGAGTGCTTGAGGGATCCCGGGTCGTCATGCTTCGCCGCGAGACCGTGCGTGCGCCCCGCGCCTCGAAGTCCAAGGTCGGAGCCGAAATGCCCGACGAGGCTCGCCCGCTATTCGAGCGCCTGCGGGAGTGGCGTTCCGGGGTGGCGCGCGAGCAGGGCGTCCCGGCTTACATCGTGTTCGGCGACGCCACCCTCCGCGGCATCGCGCTCACCCGGCCGTCATCGCTCGAGCAACTCGGCACGATCTCCGGCGTGGGCGAGAAGAAGCTGGAGAGTTACGGTGAGGGCGTGCTGGGCGTGGTCGCAGAGGTCGCCGCCGCCGCGTGACCCCAGCCGCGGCTACTCCAGCGCCGGGTCTTCGCGCCGGCCGCTGCCCAGCGAAATGGTCGCCATCAGCCCGAGCGCCAAGAACCCTGCTGCCGCAAAAGCCGAGAACTTGGTCGCCTCGCTGAACGCCTCTTCGGCGAGCTTGCCGACAGCAGGTGACCGCTTCACGAGTTCCGGGATGGCGGCCCCCGCGCTGCCAACCACCGTGTTCACCAGCTGCGTCTGCGTAACGGCCGGGATCGTCGACGGCAGCTTGTCGGCGAACTGGGTCCCGAGCGTGCTGAACAGGATCGTGCCGAGGATCGCGATCCCGAGCGCCGAGCCGAGCTGCCGGGCCGTCGACTGCGTGCCAGATGCCGCCCCGCTCTGCTCGACCGGGACATCCGCCAGCACCACGCCTGTCAGCTGCGCCGTCGCGAGTCCGACACCGAGGCCGTAGACGACCAAGCCGATCGCGACTGCCCACCACGGGGTATTGGTCGAGATCACCAGAGCGGTGATGACGAGCCCCAAGATTTCGAGCGCGATGCCCGCCCGCACGACCCAGACCGGTGCGATTCGACCGCTGAAGGCGCCTGCGAATCCGGATGCCGCAAAGGACCCGACCGCGAGCGCCACGAGCAAGAATCCGGTCTGCAGCGCGTCGTAGCCGAGCACGTTCTGCAGCCAGAGCGGGAGCGAGAGGATGATGCCGAACTCCCCGAGCGCAACGATCATCGCGGCGATGTTGCCGTTTCGGAACGACGCGATCCGGAACAGTGAGAACGCGATCAGGGTGCTCTTGCCGATCCGCTGGCGGTGAAGCCCCCAGGCGATGAAGCTCACAGTCGAACCGAGCGTTAGCGCAAAGGCGAACGGAATCGGCGAGATGGTGAGCTTCCAGAACGACGGGGGGGTGTCGCTCAGCCACCAGCCGTATGTGCGTCCTTCGATTAGGCCGAACACGAGCGAAGCGAACAGGACGACCGAGATCGCGGCGCCCACGAGATCCACTCGCCGCGCGTCCGG